>JBJMNM010000055.1:0-6428 GCA_045804305.1 Gemmatimonadaceae bacterium
ATAGAGCTACTCCGCGAACACCTAATCGTAGTACCCGAGGTCGTAGCCGAACAGCGGAAACGACACGATGAACGACCCCAGCCCTCCCAAGATCTCGTCTAGCACGCCGGAGAGCAGATCCAGGGTCGCGAAATCCAGGAACACCCGGACGGGATCGTCGGAGCTGAGCACCGTGACGGCGCTCGTGAGCCGGATGCGTTTCGTACGCATCGCGGCCGCCGCGAGCACGACGGCGGGCGCCGAGACGACGAAGTCCGGGCGGTGATGCTCGCCGACGCCGAAAACGTCGAGTCCCACCTGATCGGCGAGCTCGATCTCCTCCATGAGGTTGCGGAGCCGCTGCTCCGCGCTCATCAGGTGCCCGGTGCGGGGATCGGGGGTGTTCTCCGCGAACGTATAGACACCGATCTGCATGATGGAAATCTAGTGCGTGCGGGTCCTTGGCTGCGCGCTCAGGACGCCGATCACCCTTTCGCCGCTCACGGCTCGAGAGCAGCTCACCATCCCCCACCTTCCGGGAGCCAGGGCGCGAGGCGCTCGCGCAGCTGCTTGAGGGCGCGTCCCATGCGCGCCTCCACCGTCTTGACCGAGATGCCAAGCAGTCCGGCGATCTCATGGTAGGTCAGCCCGCGCGTGCGGCTCAGCTCGAACACCTCGCGCTGCGGCCCGGTGAGCTCGCGGATCGCCTGATCGGCCGCCGCGCGGAGCTCGGCCGACAGGGCGCGGTCGTCGGCATGGGGCGACGAGCGGGGTGGTCGCACATACGGCTCTCCGCGGCGCGCGGTACGCTCCTGGCGCAACCGGTTGAGGGCGCGGTTGCGGGTGGCCTGATGCAGGTAGCTCCCCAGCGCGCTGCTGAGCACCAGGGTATCTCGGCGGCGCCACAGCTCCAGGAGCACTTCCTGGGCGATCTCCTCCGCCAGCGCTCGCTCGCGGAGAATCCGGGTGGCGCTGCCGACGAGCGCCCCATAGTGTGCGCGGAAGATGGTCGCGAAGGCCGCCTCTTCCCCCGTGCGCAGGCGCGCCAGAAGCTCGTGCTCCTCGGCGGCGTCGGTTAGGTTCACCAATCGAGACTCGACATCGGGCAGTGAATGTAACCCGGTTCGCCCCGGTATCACGGTGCGGGCGACCCCCAGGGCCGGTACGAGCATAGGGTTCCGAGGCATTCGAGTGTCACGGTTACATGGCCGACGATCGCGACTCCGGCGCTGCCCCCACGCCCACTCCTGATTGGGAGGCTCTGGCCCGCTATCTGGTGGGTGAGAGCGATGCCGCCGAGCGGGCGCGGATGGCCCGGATGCTTGCTGATGATCCGGCCCGGGCCGCGCTGGTGAGTGCGCTCGACGACGCCCTCACTGTTCCGATACCAGCCACGTTGACGCCAACTGACGTAGAGGCGGCATTGACCGTCGTTTTGGCTCATCGCGATCAGGACGCGACTGTGCTGCCGCTACGGCCGCGGGCTCGGCGTTGGCCGGCCGCGGGGATGCGCGCCGCGGCGGTGATGCTCGTCGTAGTCGGCGCGGCACTGACCTGGCGCTCGCTGTCCCGGCCGGCGCCCAGCGGCGGAGACGCTGGCCGGCGGTTCGCGACCGGCGTGGGCGTGGTCGACTCGGTGATGCTGCCTGACAACAGCGTCGTGATCCTCGGTCCGGCCACAACGGTCGCCCTGTCCTCCGGCTACGGTGCGGCGTCGCGTGAGGTGACGCTTCACGGCCAGGCGCTGTTCGACGTGCGGCACGATGCGTCGCGCCCGTTCGTCGTGCGGACCGAGGCGGGGGAGCTCCGTGACGTGGGCACCAGGTTCGCCGTGGAGAGTCAGGGACCAGAAGAGCTCCGTGTCGCGGTGCTCGACGGCGCGGTCGCGGTGCGACCCGCAGGCCGCACGCGAGCTCCCGCGGACACCCTGCGGGCACGCGATCGTGGCGTCCTGCTCGCGGGCGGAGCCTTCCGGGTGGAACGCCAGGCAGTGGCCGGGGTGGGAGAGGACGTGGCGTGGATGGGCCGGCAGCTCAGCCTGCGCGACGCTCCCGTTTCGCAGGTGGCCGCGGAGCTGGCGCGCTGGTACGGGCTTTCGCTGCGCGTGACCGACTCCACGCTTCGGACACGCCGTCTCACCGCGACGTTCGATCAGGCACCGCGCGAAGAGATCGCGCGCGTGCTCGCCGCGGCGCTGGGCGGCACCTCGCGCCTCGTGGGCGATACGCTGTGGATTCTTCCGGTGTCGGGGTCAGCCGGGCACCGATAAACTGGCGCCATCAGGCGCACGCGGGTACATCCTTCTAGCATGCGTCTCATCGCGATCGGTTGGCGAAGCATGACCGGGCTCGCGATGGCGGCATCCATCGCGGGCTCGAGTCGTTCGGCGCAGGCGCAGCATGCGTGCGCTCCCGAGCGCGTGCCGACCGCCGCCGGCCAGCGCTGGGCGCCGCCGCTCGACACCCCACTATCGCTCCACGCCAGCGACATCACCCTGCGCGATGCGCTCGACCGCGTGTCGGCGCTGGCGAAGGTGCAGCTCGCGTACGCCAGCGACCTGCTCCCGCTCGACCGTCATGTCTGCGTAGACGCGGGCGACCTTCCCATGGGCCGGGTGCTCGCGGCGCTGCTCGTGGGTACGCGCATGGAGCCGTCCGTCGTCGCGGGCCGCGTGGTGCTCGCGCCGCGCGCGGACACGAGCGCGCGCACCGACGACATGGCGCGCGCCGTCGGCACGCTCGAGCGCGTGCTCGTCACGGGCAATGCGGCCGGATCGCCGCGCCGCGCGCTCACGATCGGCGTCGAGGTGATCGACGGCGCGCAGCTCAGGCGCCAGTCGTTGCTCACCCTTCCGGCCATCCTGAATGCCTCGGCGCCCGGGCTCTGGATGTGGGACCAGCCGGCGTCCAGCCTCGTCGCGCAGTATGGCGGCATCCGGGGCGCCAGCTCGTTCACGTCGAGCTATCCAAAGATCTACATCGACGGAGTGGAGGTCGCGAATCCGCTCCTCGTCACGCAGTTCGACCCGGATGTGATCGATCGCGTGGAGGTGATCCGCGGGCCGCAGGGGGCCGCGCTGTACGGGTCGGATGCGATCAGCGGCGTGATCAACATCGTCACTCGGCACGACGCGGGCGACGGGAGCTATGGGCTCCGCGTCTCGAGCTCCGCCGGCGCCGGCGCCACGGCGTATGGTGCCGGTCCGGTGGCGACGCACGATCAACGCATCGCGTTCCGCCGAGGCACCAGTCTCCATTCGGTCGGCGCGGCGGTGGTGTACGGGCAGTTGGGCGCCGTGACGCCCGGCGCCGAGAGTCGGGAGCTGCTCGCGTCGGGCGACGTGCGGCTGGTCGGCAGTCGCGCCACCATTACCGCGTCGGGCCGGTTCGTGGACAAGCGCGCCGGCGCAGGCGACAATCCGCTGCTCGCCGACGTGCTCTCGGCGAACCTCGATGACGTCACCGCGTCGCCCGCGACGTCCACCACCCCACAATCCGCACGACAGTACACCGTCGGCACCACGGCCACGATCGCCACGGGGGGACGGTGGACGCACACCGCGGTCGTCGGCGTGGACGGCTACAGCCTGAAAAACGTCGCGGACGTGAGTGGTCCCTTCTCGATCGGCAGCGATTCGGCGCTTCGCGCCGCCCAGGGGACGGGCGATCGGGTCACGCTGCGCGGCAGCACGACAGGCGAGTTCGGCGACGTGGACGGTGTGGCGCCGCTGCGTCTCACGTTCGGCGTGGAGCACGCCGTGCTGCGACAGGTGCGGGCGGTGAGCGCCATGACGCCGCCTACCGGCGTTGCCCGATATGGCACGGCCACGCAGACGGAGGCCCAGAGCTGGAATCACAATACGGGTGTGTTCTCTCAGCTCAGCGCGCAGTGGGCCAACAGCTTCTATCTCAGTGGCGGACTGCGCGTCGAGCGCAATGATTCATTCTCCGGACCGGACCGCTACCCGCTGCTCCCGATGCTCGGCGTGGCAGTCGTGCGCGACCTCGGCCCGATTCAACTGAAGCTGCGCAGCGCCTACGGAAAGGGCATTCGCTCGCCGCAGACGGCATCGCGCACGACTTCGGTGCTGCAGCGCCAGCGTGACGTGCTCGCGCCCGCGCTCGACCCGGAGCTGCAGTCGGGCGTCGAGAGCGGCGTGGAGATGTACGTCGGCAGTGGCTTCTCCCTGCAGGCGACGCGGTTCGATCAGGTCGCATCGGGCCTCATCCAGAACGTGGCCGTCGCGGTGGACACGCAGATGCGGGGCGCCACCGCGGTGCAGCGCGTGCGCTACCAGCTCCAGAACATTGGCGAGATCAGCAACCACGGATGGGAGATGCAGGCGGCCGCGCAGCGGGGACCGTTCACTCTCGCGAGCACGTTCACGATGGTCGACAGCCGCGTGCGCCGTCTCGCCCTCGGCTACTTTGGCGATCTCCGGCCGGACGATCGGATCCTCGCGGTGCCGGCGCGCACCGGTAGCCTGATGGGATCGTGGACCGGCTCGCGCTGGTTCGCGTCGCTCACCGCCACACGGGCGTGGGATTGGATCGACTACGATCGTCTCGCCCTGACGCGCGCCTACACGGCGGCGAACGGTCCCTCGCCGAACGACCTCGTGGGTCCACATCTGCGCGCGTACTGGCTGAACTATTGGGGGCAGACGCACCTCAGGCTCGCGTCGTCCTTCACGCTGCGACCGGCCCTCGATCTCCTGCTCACCGCGGAGAATCTGCTGGGTGGGCAGCTCGGCGAGCCGGACAACGTGACGATCCGAGCGGGCCGAACCATCAGCGGCGGACTGCGCGCCAGCTTCTAGGTTGCCGGAACGGCGGCCCGCGCTTCCGGATTCGCCCTGCATGATCCCCTTCTCCGTACTCGACCTGTCGCCGATCGTCGCGGGCAGCGACGCGGCCCAGTCGTTCCGCAACACGCTGGACCTCGCGCGCAACGCCGAGCGGTGGGGCTATCAGCGGTACTGGCTCGCGGAGCATCACAACATGGTGGGCATCGCCAGCGCGGCCACGTCGATCGTGATCTCGCACGTGGCGGCTGGAACGTCGACCATCCGCGTGGGCTCGGGTGGCATCATGCTGCCGAACCACGCGCCGCTCGTGATCGCGGAGCAGTTCGGCACGCTCGAGTCACTCTACCCGGGACGCATCGACCTGGGACTCGGTCGCGCGCCAGGGACCGACCGGCTCACCATCCAGGCGCTCCGGCGCGACCCCGGAAGCGCCGACAGCTTTCCGCGCGACGTGCAGGAGCTGCAGTCGTACTTTCGCGAACCCGTGCCCGGACAGCTCGTGCGCGCGGTGCCCGGCGCCGGCCTTCGCGTGCCGATCTGGCTGCTCGGCTCCAGCACGTTCAGCGCGCAGCTCGCCGCGATGCTCGGCCTGCCGTTCGCCTTTGCGTCGCACTTCGCGCCGGATCAGATGCTCGCGGCCCTCGACGTGTACCGCACCACGTTCCAGCCCTCCCAAGACCTCGCGGCGCCGTACGCGATGCTCGGCGTCACCCTCGTTGCCGCCGACACGGACCGGGAAGCGCAGCGCCTTTCCACGTCGCTGCAGCAACAGTTCCTCGCGCTCCAGCGCGGACGACCAATCCAGCTGCAGCCACCCGTAGACAGTATGGACGGGATGTGGTCGGCGTGGGAGAAGAGCGCGGTTGAGCGCACGCTTCGGCACGCGATCGTGGGCGGGCCGGAGACAGTGCGTCGCGGGCTCGACGACTTCATCGCGCGCACCCGCGCCGACGAGATCATCGTGACCGCCCACATCCATGATCACATCGCGCGGCTGCGGTCGTACGAGATCGTCAGCGAGGTGGCGATCGAAGGACAGCTCAGCATTCTCAGCAGCGCATCGCAGGGCGAGGCGCTCGGGCGTTCTTGACTGCAACTGCGACAGCTTTGACGCGGAGGAACGCAGGGGACGCGGAGGACTGCCGCTCGAGCCAGCCATGGCGCACGAGACCAACCCCGCGACCAAAAAAAGAAGGGACTTTGGAGCCGCGGAGCTGGCGGCGGGTGCACGGAAAGCAGCTCGGACTCGGAGCAGGCCGTTTTCCGCGAGGATCCGCGGGGGTTTCCGCGAGGATCCGCGATAAAGCAGTTCAACGGCGCTATCGCGGATCTACGCGGGAGGGAACAGCCGCGGATCCACGCGGCAAACAACGCTCGGCGCAGCGTCGCGTCCCGCCGGCTCCAAACGGTACACTTCTTTGATCCCGCAGCTCAGTCGATCGGCTTGAGGTTCGCCACGATCTCCTTGCGTCGCGGCTCGAGGAAGGGCGGCAGTGCGACCTGCTCGCCGAGCGTTTCGGCGTTCTCGTCCACGGCGAATCCGGGACCGTCCGATGCAATCTCGAACAGGATGCCGTTCGGCTCGCGGAAGTAGAGGCTGCGGAAGTAGTACCGGTCCACCTTGCCGCTGTTCGGGACGCCG
>JBJMNM010000056.1:0-13524 GCA_045804305.1 Gemmatimonadaceae bacterium
AAGTCGCTCACGCTGTTCGGGTTCCTCGTGATCCTCAGCAACCGTGGGCTCGGCTGGCTGGCGGATCGTGCGATGCGGCGACCGTTCGTCGTGGCCGGGGTCCGCTAGCGCGGCTCGGCGGTCCGACTCACGGCGGCGGCGAGCATGCTGAGCAGGGTAGGCGGCCGGCCGGCTTCGCCCCGCTCCAGCCGATCGAGCACCTGCTCGAGCGCGAGCTGCGCGCGCGCGACAGTCTTGCGCTGTGACAGCCGCGCGCCGGCGAATGACGCCGGGGCAATCAGCGCGACAGGGACCGCGACGGCGAGGAGCGGGAAGCTCAACACCGCGAGGACGCCTCCAGCCACGAGCCCCGCGCTGGTGAGCGCGACATTCTGCTGCGCCATGACCGCGCGATAGCCGCCGAGTCGAGCGTCCAGTCGCACGAGCACGCGTGAGGCGTCGACTGCGATGGCCGTCGCCGCAACGTCGGTGGCGCGCGCGAGGGCGTAGCCACGCCCGCTCACCGTCCGCTTCACGAGTCCCACGAGGTCGCGACGCGCCTCCCACACGATGCGCTCGTTGGAGTGGTACCGCTGCACCGTGAGCGACTCCTGCCGCTGCATCCAGTCGTCGAGCGCCTTGAGCACCTGTGCGGGAGTGCCGCGCACGGTGCGTTGCGCACTCGCGTACGCGCCGCCGTACAGCGTGGCGAGCAGGCCCCTCTCCTCCGGCACCGCCACACGGGTGCGCTCTTCGGCGAGCGCCTGGCGCAGGTTCACCGGATCGAGCCCGACCTCCTTGGCGAGGTCGAGCAGCTGCGCCTCGGTGAGCTGCCCCTGCGCGTCGGCGGGAACGTCCGCCTGCAGCTCCAGGGCTCGCGCCAGAATCCGGTCGACCGCTGCGCGGTCGATTCGCGCGGGAACGTTGGAGGACTGGTCGTCGGGCATGCAGGGAAGATAACGGCCGCGCGGCCTAGATCCCGCCGAGGATCACGTCCAGCTGGCGGGCAATGGCGTCACGGACCGCGTCGGGCACCGCGAACGTCGACGCGAACATGGCGCGCGGATCGGCCGGCGGCACACGTCCAGCCTGCTGCAGATAGTACCGCATGTAGCCCGGCACGGCGCCGGGCAGCGTGCGCTCGAGGAGCAATGCACCGGCGCGCACGGCGGCCGACTGGTCGTACCGCGACGTCGTCCCGCTACGACGATCGGCGGGCGTCGTGTTGTCCTCGATCGCGGTGCTCGCCACCGTGCCCGCGGCTTCATGCGCGAGCACGTAGAGCACGACCTCGGACTGATCGAGCGCATCCGGCACGGGCACGGCGATGGCGTTCTGCTGCTTTCCGTAGTGGATCGTGCGACCTTCGCCGCCGAGCGGGAGCGAGAGGTAGAGCTCACCGTTCTGCTGTTGCGTGTTGTTCAGGAAGCGCTGGATCGACGGTCGCCATTGACGCTGCCAGAGGGAGTCGGCGTGGGCAACGGCATTGGCATGACTCCTGGCCTCGCCGGTCCAGTAGTCGTGGTAGAACTTGCGACTCTCGTCATCGACCGCGGTGGCGAACTGTCGGAGCCACTCGCGATCCGGTGCGGTCTGAAAGGCGCCGGCGAGGATCGCGATGTACGTCTGCGCGGTTGGGTCATTCGTCGCGCGGGGATTGCCGTTGGCGCGCACGAAGAGGTCGATGACCTGCCGCATCTGCTCCCACGATTCGAAGTACAGCGGGAGGAACTGGCCGCCCGTGGCGAGCGAAGGATTCGCGTCGAAGCGGGCCTGCAGGGTGGCGCGAGTGCTGCCGTCGAGCAGTGTGGTCACGCCGCGCTGCCGGCGCAGCGCCACGAGGCGGTCGCGATAGCCGCGCCGGAAAAACGGCACGAGGTTGGAGTCCACGGTGAGCAGCGCGTACGAGTGGAGCCACAAGTCCACGTGCTCGCGTGAACGGATTGGCCACGCCGCCGGCATCATCGGCGTGGGTCCCTTCACGGCGGAGCGCGGTGTCTCACCGCCCGGATTCGGCGCGGGCTTTTGCGAGGGCGAGGCGCCGGCGCACGCGCCGGCGAGCGCAAGCAGCGCGAGCGTGAGCCGAGCCGCGGAGCGCGAGGGCAACGGGGTGATCATGGTGTGCCTGGCCAAGGTACGGGTCGAACCGGTCGTGTACGCCTCTCGCAAGCGACGCGCCGCCCGCGGTGGCTCAGAGGTCGGCCGCCGATCGCCCGCAGGTGACGCAGTACTTCCAGCCTCGCTCCAGCTCGCTGCCGCACGCGGGGCAGTGGACCATCGTCAGGTCCTGGCCACAGTGCGGACAGAACTGGATCTGCCGTCCAGCGGGCAGCTCACCCTTGCAGAAGCTGCAATGATCTCCCGCCTCCACCGTGATGGGACGTGGCGCGCGTCGCGGGCCGGAATCGCTCGTGACGCTGCCGGCGCCCGTCGGTCCCACCGCGAACGATCCAGTCGGTCGAGGCGGTGACAGCGGCGGCGGGCTGCCGGCCACGACGCCCTGCGTGCCGGACGTGCGGGACTCCGCCTCGAGGAGATTCAACCACTCGGGCGCGAGCGCCACGTGCGACGACGCGAACTCGCGAATGACGGACGGATCGGGATTGGGCGACGCGAGCTGCGCGGCGAGGACGTCGCGCATGCGATCGTCCACCACGAGGTAGCCACGCGGGCCGGCCAGCAGGTCGAGCAGCGTGAGCTCGTAATCCTGGTTCGTGTCCAGGCCGAGGTCGCGGCGGTGAAGCCGGTACGGGAGAATGGTCTGATACAGCTCCCCCACCTCGAACGGCTGCGTCAGCATCGGCGTGTACTTCGCGCGGATCGTGCGCACGAGGTGCCGATACATCCGCTCGACATCGTCCATCTTCGGTCCTCCCGTCATGGCGGCGTCTGCGAACGCGTGGCGCCGCCACGCGGCTGGGCGCGCGATGGCTCGAAGGCCGCCCCGAGAGGAAAGGGCGCCGGCGCGATCATGACGCGACGCTTGATGCGCTGTGCCTCGAGCCATTGGTCGAACTCCGAGGTGCGCGCGCCGTTGGAGCTCGTCTGCGTCTTCGCCGCAGCCACCGCGAGATCGTTCGCGTACTCGTTCTGCGGGTGGCCTGCGTGTCCGCGCACCCACTGCCAGTGCAGGCTATGCGGCGCCGCGGCCGACTCGAGCTCCTGCCAGAGGGCAAGATTCTCGATAGTGCCCTCGCGCCGTCGCCAGCCGCGCGCCTTCCAGCCGGAGACCCACTCGTTCATTCCCTTCACGAGATACTGCGAGTCGCTCGTGAAGAGCACCCGGAACCGGCCGCCCTTGCGGCCAATCACGCGAAACGCTTCGATCGCGCTTCTGAGCGCCATCCGATTGTTCGTCGTCCCCGGCTCGGCGATCCAGTAGTCCCAGCGGGTGAGCCGGTCCGTCGCCGGGTTCATGTATTCCACCACGCCGGCGGCGCCGCCCGGGTTGTCCCCCTCCCGGCCGTTGCCGAGACAGGACTCGTCGGCGTAGATGGCCACGAGCGGCAGCGCCATTTCCGAAGCCGACGTGACTCCGTTCATCCCACGACCTCGATGCCTTCGAGCTCGTCGATGTATAGAGTGAGCTTGTCTCCCGTCGTGGGATGATGCGCCTCGAGCGCTTCGCGCCCGCCCGTCACGCGCAGCCGGTCCACGACGATGATGAATTCGGTGCCGCGCCGCCACACCGAGAGGCGGCGGCGGTCGGTGATGGCGCGCTCGAGCGCGTCGTACTGCGTGGCGTTCAGCTGAGTGACCTTGGCACGTGGCATCGGACGACGGCGAGTGAAAACGGTGGCGGTCAGCCGCACCAGCTCCGCGCGAATCCCGTCAGGACCGCGGCGGCGCGATCGATCTCGTCCAGCGGAATGTACTCCTCCGCCGCATGCGCGAGCGAGATGTCGCCCGGACCGAAGCACACGGCGGGGATACCGGCATCGTTCAGCAGGGCGGCGTCGGTCCAGGCGGACATTCCCTCGATCCGGGTTGCCCCTCCACACGCATCGATCGCCGCGGCGAGCCCACGCACGAGCGGCGCGTCCACGGCGACGTCGCTCGGACCCTGGGTCACGAGGAGCCGTACGTCCGCCGCGAACGTCGGACGGCGCGCGCGCACTGCCTCGCCGGCCCGTCGCACCTCCTCGAGCGCGTCCTCGGCCCGCTCACCCGGTATGGTGCGCCGCTCGAGCCTGAGCACGCACCGATCGGGATATGTGGACATGCCGATGCCGCCCTCGATGAGCGACGCGTGCAACGACCCACGTCCCAGCAATGGATGCGTGCGTCCGGGCAGCACCTCGGCGTCGAAACGGTCGAGCTCCGCGAGCAGCAGGCCGGCGTGTCGAATGGCGTCCACGCCGATGTCCCACCGACTCCCGTGCGCGGCACGTCCGAGGACCTCCACTTCGATCCAGACGAAGCCGCGATGCGCTGGCATGATCGCGAGCCTCGTGGGCTCGGTCACGATGCATGCGTCAGCGCGCACCCCGCGCGCCAGCAGCGTACGCGTACCGAGGCTCTCGTATTCCTCGTCGGCCACGGCGGCAATGATGATCTCGCCCGGCAAGGCGGCACTCGCGGCGCGATGGGCCGCGGCGCACATGGCGGCGATGCCACCCTTCATGTCCGCCGATCCGCGTCCGTAGATGCGCCCTTCACGCTCCTCGGCGGTGAATGGTGGATGCAGCATGCCTTCCACACCGACCACGTCCAGATGCCCGTTGAACATCAGCGACTGGCTGCCCGCGGCCGCGTCACCGATGCGTGCGACGAGATTCGGCCGGCCGGGCGCTGCGTCGTGCACTTCGGTGCGGAAGCCCCATGCGTCGAGCACGTCGCGCAGCAGCGTCGCGCACGCCCGCTCGCCGGGCGCACCGGCCGCGAGCGACGGGTTGCGGGAGTCCACCTGCACGAGCGCGCGCGTGAGCGCGCGAGCATCTCCGGCCGGGATGGATGACGTCATGCCGATGTCTCGTCGGCGCTGTCCCGATTCTGCATCACCGCCACCACCTCGAAGCCATCGTGGTTCACGGCGAAGCCGAGCCGCTCGCCAAGTGGGGCGAGCGCGCGCGCCAGCTCGTCCTCTCGTCCATCTCGCGCGATCACCAGCACGCATCCGCCGCCGGAGGCACCGAGCGCCTTGGCGCCGAGCGCACCGGCGCGGACCGCGGCGTCCATGATCGCGTCGATGCGCGCCGTGGTGATGGACGGATGCAGCGCGCGCTGATGAATCCAGTGCTCGCCCACCAATGTGCCCAGGGCATCCAGGTCGCCCGCGCGCAGCGCGGCCGCCATGTCGCGTGCGAGCGCCTTCATGCGCGCCAACGCGCCATAGACTCGAGGATCATGCGCTCGACAGGCGTCCACGACCGTGGTGATCGTGCTCGCGGAGATGCGCGACTCGCCGGTGTACACGAGCAACCCGCGTCGCGCGAGCGCCTCCGACGTGGAGTCGCTCAGCGTGAGGCGTTCCACGCCCACGCAGCCCTCGAAGGTCAGCAACAGCGCACCACCGAACGCCGCGGCATAGTGGTCCTGGAATCCGCCGGCGATTCCGAGCTCGTCGATCTCCGTCCGGCGGCTCAGCTCAGCGAGCTCGGTGCACTCCAGCGGCAAGCCGCGCAGCGCCGCGAGCGCCCCCGCGAGCGCCACACCGGCTGCCGACGAGCCACCGAGGCCCGCGCCAACGGGGAAGTCGCTCGTGACGGTGGCTGTGGCGCCCGGCATGCCGGCATGCCGGAGCGCGGCGCGCACGAGAGGATCCGTGGTGATCGCGCGGTCCTCCGGTGCGCCGAGCGCAACCGTCGCGGTAGCGTATCGAGTGATTGCGACGTTACAGACCGCGCCGCCTGCCTCGTCCGCGTAGGGCGGCACGTCGGTCCACCCACCGCCGAAGTCCAGGCGGGTCGGCGCGCGAGCTACGAGGGCGCGTGACACGCTGGCGCAGCAGCGATGGCGCTACCGCTTCTTCTTGGCCGCCGGCTTGGAGCTCTTGCCAGCCGGCTTGGATTTGCCGGCGGACTTGGCGCCAGCCTTGGCGGACGACGACTTGCCGGTGGGCTTGGACGCCGAGCCCTTGCTCGCTTTGGCTGCAGGCTTCGGTGCCGGCCTGGCGGGCGACTTGACCACGGGCTTCGTCGGGGCGGCGGCCCTTACAGGAACGGGGGCCGGCGGCGGCGGTGGGGGAGCCGCAGGCGGAGCGGGCGGCTTGACCACCGGACGCGGACCGCCGGTGCGGAGGGAGAAGGCGCCCGGACGCTGCGGCGGAGCGATCAACGCCGCCGCGGCGTTTGCCGCGTCCCGCGCGGCCTTGTCGATCGCGGCCTTTTCGGCGGCCACCTTGGAGGCCGTGGGGCGCGACTTCTCGCTGGCCGGCTTCCTGGCGTGGGCCTCTTCGGCCTCGCGAATCAGCTTGTCGGCTTCTTCCTGCGTCATCTGACCGCGACGCACCATGTACTGGACGAGATCGCGGGCGCTCTCGATGGCGAAACCGGCGAGGCCGGCCGCGGCGCTGATGACGTCCTTCATGGCGGACGACACCTTGCTGCCGGCTTCCTGGCTGATCAGCTGCGCGCGCTCCGCCATCTCCGCGACCGTGTCGCGCATGTCCGCGCCGCGATGACCTGGTCCGCGACGTGGGGCGGGCGCGGCGGGAGCCGCCGGCATTTCCTCGATCGTCTCGTCCTTGTCCACCATGTGCCGGTCCGTTCCCGTGGTCGGGGGAGTGGCTCCCCGTTTCATTGAAGGTCGGGCTCCTCGGCGCTACCTTGACGCGGCGCGGGCGAGACCCGGTTTATCGCGGCCAAGTATATGATTTTTCGACAGCTACGCAAGGTATGATGATGCGCCGCGCGAAGGTTTTTCAGGTGAGAAACGCACTGTTTCCGCGGGTCGCCACCTCTGCGGCTGGTACATTCGATCTATCACTCGTATGACACCATAGCAACACGACATGCTCAGTGGAGTCAAAGTTCTGGATCTCAGCCGAGTTTTGGCCGGACCGCTCTGCACCATGATGCTCGGCGACCTCGGTGCCTCCGTGCTGAAGGTCGAACGCCCCGATGGCGGCGACGAGACTCGGGGATGGGGCCCGCCGTTCGACTCGCGCGGGGAGAGCGCCTACTTTCTCAGCGTCAACCGCAACAAGCTCGGCATGACCGCCGACCTCGCCTCCGACGCGGACGTCGCCCTCCTTCGCACGCTCGCCACGACCGCCGACGTGGTGGTGGAGAACTTCAGGCCAGGCACCCTGGAGCGACGAGGGCTGAGCGCCGCCGAGCTGTGCGAGGCGAACCCGGCGCTCGTGTGGTGCACCATCACCGGATTCGGTGTCGACTCCTCTCGGCCAGGGTACGACTTCGTGGTGCAGGCCGAGAGCGGCTGGATGTCGATCACCGGCGACCGCGATGGTGCGCCGATGAAGCATGGCGTCGCCCTGGCCGACGTGCTCGCGGGGAAGGACGCCGCCATCTCCATTCTCGCGGCGCTCGTGGCGCGCGGGCGAACCGGTGCCGGACGACGGGTGCACGTCTCGCTCGAGGCGAGCGCTGAGGCGGCGCTCGTGAACGTCGCGCAGAACGCCCTCGTCTCAGGCACGCCGCCACTCCGCTGGGGCAATGCGCACGCGAACCTGGTTCCATACCAGCTATTCGACGCGACCGATCGGGCGCTGGTGATCGCGGTCGGGAACGACGCTCAGTGGATGGGATGCGCCCGCGCCCTCGGCCTCGACGATCTCGCCGCGGACGAGATGCTCCGCAGCAACAAGGGCCGGCTCGCGGCGCGCACGCGTGTGGTGAGCGCAATTGCGCGACGGGTGGCCGAACGGCCGGCGGCGGAGTGGATAACGCGGCTCGATGCAGCGGGCGTCCCATGCGGCGTCGTGCGCACGGTGCTCGAGGTGCTCGCCCAGGCCGATGCGTCGGCGCTGACGGGCATGCCGCCCAGCGTTCCGGGCGCCGTGCGGCGCCCGCCGCCCCGACTCGGCGAACATTCCGAGATCGTCCGCGCAACCGGATGGGAGGCCTTCCGCGCGGTGTCGGAGGTGATGCGATGACGCCGCGTCTCGGACGAAGGAGCGGCTGTTACGGGCGGGCGCGACGGCTCGTCTTTCGGACGTGGCGACCCAGGTGACAGCACTCGGCGGGAAGGACACCCTGTCCCGCGCGCGGAAATCGCGTTACTCTATCGTCGTGAGGACGACGGAGCCTGAACCCATCGTTGATCAGGACGACTCTGATCAACGCATTATCCAGCGTGTGCTCGCGGGAGACCGCGATGAGTTCACGATGCTGATCACGCGCTACAGTGATCCGCTATATCGTCACGCGCTGTGCATGACTGGTAGCCCGGATGTCGCGGAAGACATCCTGCAGCTGTCCTTCATCAAGGCGTATCAGCATCTCGCCGAAGTGCGGGGCAGGTTCGACGCCTGGGTGTTCAGGATCGTGGCGAATGGCTGCAAGGATTGGCTGAAGAACATCCGTCGCTCCCATCTCAGCTATGACGAGGACGATCAGCCCTCGGGCTTCGCGACGCCGGAAGAAGAGCTGGACCGGACGGAGCTGCGCAGCGATCTCGATGTCGCGCTCGCTTCGTTGCCCGCTTCACTGCGGGAGGCGTTCGTGATGAAGCATGTCGAAGGGCGTTCGTACGAAGAGATGGCAGACCTGCTGGGGACTACGGTCGGGGCGCTGAAGATGCGCGTTCATCGCGCTCGGGAAGCGCTTCAGGCCTTACTCGAGGAAAAATACGCCTAATGTTCGACGACCTTTCTTCCGAAGGCCTCGGCGAAGGCCGCAAGCCGGAACACCCGGGACACCCGGAGCGCCCGCTCGCCGATCGCGAAGTTCCGCTCGGCCCGCCGAGCACCTCCATTGCCGATGCCGTGCACGCGTGGCTGGATGGAGATGCGCCGGAGAGCCAAGCTCGCCGCGCCGATTCGCGCGACGTGGATTTCTGGAAGAAGCTCGACGAAGACCTGGCGGCGCGGCGCCGGCTGCGCACGCCAGCCCATCTGCAGGCGCAGATCATGAACGCGCTGCCGATGCACGCGCCAACCATGATCACACCCTGGTGGCGGCGCGAGTTCGTGGTGACGCCCACCAATGCGGTCATCGCCGCCGCCACACTGGTCGTGGCAGCGGCGGTCGGAACCGCCGTGATGATGCGGTTGCCGCACTAGCCTCCCGCGCCCTCGCCAAGAACGGCCGACCTCTCGGGGTCGGCCGTCTTGCTTCCGGCGGTGGCGCGACCATGATTGTCTCGATGTCCATCGGGAGGAGTCGGGCGCTGCCGACGAGCGGACTGATCGTCCGGATGCTCGCCGCCACACTCGCCGTCGCGAGCGCGGCGGGGTGTGCGGCCGCACGACCGCTGGGTGCGGCGACGTCCGGGATGTTCACGGGCGCCGACGGGACGCGCGCGTTCGGCATCTTCCGTCCCACGAAGCCACCTCGCGAGGGAGATGCGCGGGCGCTCGTGGTCGTGCTGCATGGGTGCGGCCAATCGGCGGAAGACATCGCTCGCGCCACGCGGATGAATGAAGCAGCGGCGCGAGACGGATTCGTCGTGCTCTATCCCGAGCAGCCCATCACCGCCAATCCACAGCGCTGCTGGAACTGGTACATGCCGGCCCAGACGACACGCGGAAGTGGAGAGGCCGCTTTGCTCGCGGCGCTGATCGACTCCGTCGCTCGCCGCGAAGCGATCGGCGCCGGACACGTCGCGCTCGTCGGCCTGGAGGCAGGCGCCGCGATGGCGGCGAACCTCGCGGTGGCGTACCCCGAGCGCTACGCGGCGCTCGCGCTGCACTCTGGTGTCCCGGCGGGCGCGGCAACCGATGCCGCCTCGGCGAGACGCGCCATGCAGCAGGGCAGCGCGAGCGGTGCGGCATTGGGACAGGCCGCGCTCGTCGCGATGGGCGCTCGAGCGCGGCCGATCCCGGTGATCGTGCTGCACGGCAGCAACGACCGCGTGGTATCGCCGGCCAATCTCGCGGCGATGGTGGAGCAGTGGCGCGTGGTGAACGCCGGAGCGCCAGGGAACGGCGCACCGGTGGAGCAGCACCTGCTGGCGGATGTGGGACACGGATGGAGCGGCGAGTCGCCGGACGGAGGTTCCACCGCACCGGCCGGTGAAGATGCAACGGCTCTCGTCATGGCGTTCTTCCGCCGCGCTGGCGTGTTCACCGCACGCTAGACCGCTTCCCGTCAGCGCACGGAGGCGACCGCCATGCGCCGCTTCAAGTCATCGAGCGCCGCCCGCAGCTCCGCGTACCGCTCGTACGCGTCGCGGCTCACCGGCTGATCGGCGCCGAGCGTCATGCCGTAGAGGTAGGTGATGTGTGTGAGGAGCGCGGGGCGGCTGTAGCGGATGGGGGGCGTGAACAGCTCGCGCTCGAGGGCGGCGATAGCCGGTGATGGCGCCACGCTCGTGTCGCCGCCCGTAGCGCGGAGTCGCATGGCGCGCAGCTCCTCCGCGGTGCGATTCGCGTCGCTCACGAGATCTCGCACACGCAAGTCGAACGCGAGCTGCTCGTCCAGCACGCGCTGGGTGATTCCGTCGCGCAGCGCGCGCGGATCGGCGCGCAGGCGCAGCGGCTGGGCGACGCTCCTTCCGCCGGCAGTGATTCGCACGGTGAACTGACCGGGCGCCGCCATCGGTCCGTTGCGGCCGCGCTGCGCCGGGTTGGCGTTCCACGGTCCGGGATAGTTCATGTCCCAGACGAGGCGATTGAGTCCCGCGCGAGTGGTCAGCCGTGGAGTACCGGCGCGTGCCATCGTGGTATCGCGCACGCTGTCGCTCGAGAAGCTGCGCACGAGCGCGTTTCTCGCGTCGGTGATCTCGATCGTCACCGGCTCGCCGGCCGAGGAGAGCCAGTAATCGATCATTGCACCGGGAGGCGGATACTGCGGGGCGTCGTCGGTGACGCCGCGGTCGCCCTCGATGCCTCCGAAGGCGGCGCGATAGCGGTAGCGAATCCCTTCGCGCGGCGCGAACAGATGTCCGCGCTCGGCGGCGACGGCGTCACTGAGCTGATGGAGGGGCGTGAGATCGTCGAGGATCCAGAAGGCGCGCCCCTGCGTGGAGAGCACGAGATCCTGCCGGTGCACGCGAATGTCCGTGACCGGCGTGACTGGCAGGTTGAGCTGGAAGGAACGCCAGTGCGCGCCGTCGTCGAACGACACGTACATGCCGAACTCGGTGCCCGCGTAGAGGAGGCCGGGCCGGTCAGGATCCTCGCGCACCACGCGCGTGGGTGCGTCGGCGGGAATGCCGTTGCGGCCATCGGTGAGCCGAGTCCAGGTCTTCCCGTAGTCTTCCGTCTTGTAGAGGTACGGCTGAAAATCGCCGAGCAGGTAGCGGAGCACGGCGACGTAGGCGGCGCCGGCTCGGTGCGGCGACGGCTCGATGTTCTGCACGCGTCCGCCGGGCGGAAGATCCCTCGGCGTGACGTTCGTCCAGCTCTTGCCGTTGTCGCGCGTGACGTAGATGGGGCCGTCGTTCGCGCCGGTCCAGATGACGCCCGCGGTGACCGGTGACTCGCGAATGGCATAGAGCGTCGCGTACATCTCCTCGCCGGTCACGTCGATGGTGATCGGCTCGCCGGAGATCGTGCCGCGATACCGCGGATCGTTGGCGGTGAGATCGGGGCTGATGCGCTCCCACGTCACGCCTTCGTCGCGCGTGCGATGCACGAACTGCGAGCCGTAGTAGACCGTCGCCGGCTCGTGGGGCGACACCTCCATCGGCGAGACCCGCTGGAACCGGTAGCGGAGATCCTGATTGGCGTTTCCGTAGAGCGATTGCGCGCCGATCCAGTACTGGCGCTCCTGTCCCGCGCGCAGGCTCATGCGGCTCCACTGTCCCTTGCAGCCGCCATAGACGGTGTCCGGGCGCAGCCGGTTCGGGATGATCGGCCCCGTCTCGCAACCCGGTCCCTGACGCCAACTCTGAATCGGGTCATCCAGCGCGGACGACTGTACGGGAAGGCTCGGGACGATGAGCGTGCTGTTGTCCTGCTGAGCACCGTACACGCGGTACGGATACTGATCGTCCACGGCGACCTGATAGATCTCGGCGGTGGGTTGATTCTCCTGTGTGCTCCAGGTGGAACCGCCGTTCAGCGTGACGTTGGCGCCGCCGTCGTTGGACTGGATGAAGATCCGCCCATCGCGCGGGTTGATCCACATGTCGTGGTTGTCGCCATGCGGCGTGCGCATGGTGCGAAAGGTGCGGCCGCCGTCGGTGGACTTGTAGAATCCCTCGGTGCCCACGTACACGACGTCCGCGTTGGTCGGATCGGCGTCGACGTTGTCATAGTAGAAGGGGCGCGTGATGAGGCCGGGCGTGGTGTTGATCAGCGTCCAGTGCTCTCCGGCGTCGTCGGAGCGATAGAGCCCACTCCCCGGCTTGGCTTCGACGAGCGCGTACACGCGTAGTGGTGCGGCGGCCGACACGGCGAGGTCGCTCTTGCCGAACACCCCGGTGGGGAGGCCGCCGCCGAGCTTCGTCCAATGGTCACCGCCGTCGATGCTCCTGTAGATGCCATCTTCAGCACCACCACTGACGATCGTCCACGGCCGGCGCGCGCCGTGCCACATGGACGCGTACACGACGTTCGGGTTGCCAGGCTGGAGCTCGAGGTCGACCGCGCCGGTGCTGTCGGAGAGAAAGAGGACTCGCTGCCAGGACGCACCACCGTCGCGTGTCCGGTAAACGCCCCGGGTCGGCCCGACGGCAAACGGATTCCCGACGACGGCCGCGTATACGAGGTCGGGGTCGGACGGATGAGTGACGACGGCGCCGATCTGGCCCGCGTCGCGCAACCCAACGAATCGCCAGCTCCGTCCTGCGTCCGTGGATTTGTAGATCCCCTTGCCAATGGAGACGTTACTGCGGATGGCCTCCGAGCCCGTGCCGACGTAGACGATGTTGGAATCGGTGTCGGCGACGTCGAGCGCGCCGATGGATGCGGTGGCAAGACTCTGATCCGTGAGGCTCCGCCAGGTGATCCCCGCGTCGGTGGTCTTCCACACGCCGCCGCCTGTGGCACCCATGTAGAAGGTGTGTGGCTCCTGGTTCACGCCGGTGACGGCCGTGACGCGGCCGCCACGCGCGGGTCCGATCATGCGGTAGCGCATGCCAGTCAAACGGGCGGCATCGAAGCTGGCGATGTCCGATGCGGCGGGGCGGGCCTGCGAGAGCGCGGAGGCCGGCAGCGTCAGTGAAGCGGCAGCAAGCAGGCAGCGGGAACGCGAAAAGCGAGGGTGCATGGCGAGTGCAGGAATGGAGGCGAGTTTGGCTCCCGCGAAGAATGCGCGGCGACACATCAGGTGCCAAGCGGTCATCCCGACACTCGTTCGCTGCGCTCACTCCTGCGGGATGACGGGGCCCAGCGCGGCGTCGAGGGCGCGAAGCTTGGCGGCGACTGCCGCTTCCGTCTGCGGAGTGGGTGGAGCGTCGGAGCCTTGCACGATGCCGTACAGCTGCTCGAGATCGCCGACGAGTCGTCCAAGGCCCTCCGTGCGCGCCGTGCGCCCC
>JBJMNM010000057.1:0-5273 GCA_045804305.1 Gemmatimonadaceae bacterium
CAAACATTACCAACACGAACAACTTCACATCTCCGAACAGGTAGGCGCTGGCGATGGCGAACTGTCCGACGGGGCCGCATCCCCACACGGCCACCACGTCACCCGGTTTGACCTCCGCCATGTCGGCACCCATGTAGCCGGTGGGGAAGATGTCGGACAGGAAGAGCACCTGCTCGTCGGTGAGGCCGTCTGGAATCTTGATCGGTCCCACGTCAGCGAAGGGCACGCGTGCGTACTCCGCCTGGCCGCCCGCATACCCGCCCAGCATGTGCGTGTAGCCGAAGATGCCGGCCGGCGAGTGACCCATCAGCTTCTCGGGGATCGCGCGATTGGGGTTGGAGTTCTCACAACACGAGTAGAGCTCAGCTCGACACGCGTTGCAGTTCCCGCAGGCGATCGGGAAGGGGACGACGACGCGGTCCCCAACGCGGAGATTGTTCACACCGCGGCCCACCTCCACCACCTCACCCATGAACTCGTGGCCGAGAATGTCGCCGGGCTCCATGAATGGAATGAGCGCGTTGTAGAGATGGAGATCCGATCCGCAGATCGCCGTGGAGGTGATCTTCACAATGCAGTCCCGCTGATTGAGGATCTGCGGATCGGGGACGTTCTGTACCTCGACTTTCTTCTTTCCCATCCAGCAAGTCGCCTTCATGATCGTCTCCTCCTGGGTTCGCCGTTGCCGGCAGGACAGCAGATCCCGACATTCGCTCGCGACGCTCGCTCCTGCGGGATGACATCCCTCCAACTTCGCTGTGCCCGCTCCTGCGGGATGACAGGCCATGGGCCTTGAACGGCGGTCATCGCTACAGGCTCACGCTGTGACCAGATTCTCCGGCTTCTCGGCGGGAGCGGGTGGCCGTGCGGGATGCGGTCCCTTGAAGATCGACGAGTCGGAGTTGACGATCTCGCCCGTCTCCAGAATCTGCTTCAGGAGATTGAGCTCGTTCTCGAGCTTCACACCGGGGATGTCGCGCAGGAATCGCGCGGCCTTGGCGCCGATCGCGCCGCCCGGGGGCGCATACTCGAACTCGGCATGGACCTCGGTGCCACGCTCGCCCGGCGCGGGGACGAAGCGCACGCGTCCGGTCCCGCTGATCTCGGAGATGCCCAGCGTGCGCCAGGCGATCAGCTCGTTGGCGCGATCCTCGATGACCTCGACGTCCCACTCCAACGAGCCGACGTCACCGGTCGAGCGCGCCTTCCAGCGCGAGCGGCGTTCGCCTGTATTTCGCACACTGTCGAGATGCTTCATGAACTGCGGCAGGTTCTCGAAGTTGCGCCAGAACCCGTAGACTTCATCGACACCGCGGTTCACCGTGACGCTCTTCCGGATGCGGAGCCCACCGCGAGCCTTGTTGGGGTGCATGACCTTCGGGACGGTCGTGCGGAGATCTTCGCTTGCCAGCATGTCAAGCACGCCAACGCCGATCACCGCGGCCGTTGCGAAGGCGGTGCGGCCGTGATCGTTCTCTGGCTTGGTGAGCGCGTTGGCCAGCATGGCGAGGTCCATCACGTCCCCCGCAACCCGCGCGACGGCAAAGCCCGTCGGCTTCGCATCGGCAAGCAACCCGATACCGGCCGCGATCTCGCGCACTCCCACTGCACGCATCACTGCCTTGTTGCCGTCGGCATCTTTCACGCCGATCAGCCGACTCATACGCCGCGGCGCGATGATCTGCGCAACGCCGAGCCCGATACTGAACCAGCCGAGTCCCTGCGCGAGCTTGTCCGCTCGGCGCGACCTGGCAAGGTTCACATCGCGTTGTCTTCCGTCTCGCGTGACTCTGCCTCCGCTACCATACCTGCGCACCGGTCGGTCCGTACCGGTGAGATACGTGCCATCACCGCCGTTCCCACGTACACCACCCTGCTGCGCTGCCGTTTCCATGGGTGCCTCCAGAGGACAACTGGTTGTAGGAGGCGGAGCATACGGCGTACCTCGAATGCCAGGTGTGGGAGAGCCCGGAATGGGAATTGCCTTTTTCCATCGCGACTCCGAGCAAGCCCGCACATCACGCACATACATCACGGAGACAGGAGCGATGGCGAATCAGGATCAGTCCGACAACGTGCGGCGGCCGCAGCCGGATGCGGCGGCGCAGGATCCGCACGAGGCAGCGGTGCAGAAGCAGATTCAGGCCGACACCGAGGTGAACCGTCAGCAGGGGGAGCGCCTCAAGGCCACGCAGCCGCCGGACATCGACGAGAAGACGGTGCAGGAGATCGCCGCCGAGGCGGAGCAGCGCGCGAAGCGCTGATGCCGATCAGCGCTTCGGCTCCATCACCCAGCCTTCGGGGCGGTGCACCAGGGTGACGCGCGATGTGTCCCAGTCCTTGTTCCGCCAGCGTGTGGAGTCGCGCGGTACGGTATTGCGAAGGAACGAGATGGAGTCCCGCGATCGCCACTCCACGCTCGACGGTCCCCACCCTTCGTTGATGCCGCAGTTGAACGGCTCCACGTTGAACTCGCGAACCGGTGCGTCACCCGTGATGCGCCAGATCTGGAGCACCATTCCCACGTCGCAGGTCTCCACGATGCCGGTGGCGCTCACGAGGAACCGCGCGCCGTCGGGAGAGATGACGGGGCGCGCAGCGACGACGAGCGAGTCGCCGGTGAGCTCGTTGATCAACTCCACCCAGGCGCGATCGTGCGTGTGTGCGTCGAGTACGTGGAAGCCCGGCCCGCCGCTCGATCCGCCCATGTGCCCCGCGTAGCGATACCGCCGGAAGACGTCGCCCTCGTGCAACTGATCGATGCGTTTCCGCACCCCCGCGCCCGCGAGCCGGATCTGCAGGGTATCCTCGAAGCGCACCACCGATCCAGCGGCGCACTTCATGGCGGACGTCTCGGTGGAATCCGCGCCGAAGCACTCGTCGCGCATGGGCGTCGTGGGGATCAACGGAACCCCTTTCTTCACCGTCACCGGCGGTGGCGTGACCTTCGGCGGCGTTCTCGATTCGCGGCGCATGTCGCTGCACGCGAGCACGACACAGGCAGCCACGATCGCGATCACGCGGTGACGAGACAGGAGCGTGCTCGGCATCAGTACGTCAGCGAGTGAGCGCGTAGTAGGCGACGTACAACCAGGACAGAAACCCCTGGCCGATCGCCCACAGAATGGAATGATGCTCGCTCCACGAGATCGTGATGGCGAGCGCGGAGCCGAAGCTCACCCCGGCGCGGGCGACCTGCATGGAGCGCGTTGCCGCTCCCTGTCTCGGTGCGCCGGGATCGATGATCGGGCCCGTGTGAGTCATGTGCTCCCTGTCGATGCCGATGTCGTCGCGGTGGCGACGTACATGCCGCGGCGATTGATCTCGAGATGCGTGGGCGGTGACGCGATGTCGGTGAATCCGTACCGACGATACAGACCGTCGGCGTCGCGCGTGGTGAGACTGAAGCGACGGAGCCCCTGCAGATCCGGATGCGCCATGATCGTCTCCATGAGCCACCGGGAAAGCCCTCGGCCCCGATACGCCTCCAGAATGTAGACGTCTGACAGGTAGGCGTAGGTGGCGCGATCGGTGATCACCCGAGCCAGCCCGATCTGGTCGTGGCCGTGAAAGACGCTGAACGGGATGGAGTTCGCGATCGCCCGGGCGACTGTGTCGCGAGGGATGCCTTCGGCCCAGTAGCTCCGGCTGAGAAAGGCATGCACCGCGTCCACGTCGGCGGCGGCAGGATCGGTCGTGATGGTGAACTCGCCGTTCTGGTGCCGAAGGTACGACCCGGACGGATGTTCTGGTTCTGACGACATTCGTGAATTCTGCGCGAATGCACTGCAGGCGTCCACTCGCACGGCACCGTACGGGACAATATGTCTCCGGATCGACCTGTCGATGGGCTAGCTCGGTGGGGGTCGGTAGGAAGGACCGTCCAAATTCGGCCATCCTGACCGTCGATCTGGAGGGCCTGCCAAGCGGGCATTGCCTAGCAGAATGCCCGCGCGGTGTTACCGACCTCGAGCGGACGTAGTCCAACTGTCAAATGAGCCAATTCGGGAACGTGTTGCAGAAGGCAACCTGGTTCAAGGTTGCGTGGAAGAGCATCGCACTGGCCGCCTCCACGGGTGCGGCTCTCGTGACGGTGTTCTCCGCGCTCTACTCATATGGTGTGATCGGCAAGGCCGAGTCGCATCAGTCCATCGGGAACATCGGCGCTGCCTGGGTAGGGCTCCGTCCCGCGGCCGATACGGCATCGGCCATCGGTGACACCGTACACTACGCGGCCACGATCGCCGACAAGAATGGCAGCATTCTGGTTGGCGCGCGTCCCATCTGGACGACGGGCGATTCCGCGATCGCCGTGGCGCGGTCCGACGGATCCATCATCGCGCGGAAGCCTGGACAGACGACGGTGAGCGTCGTCGTCGGCACGCTCGTGGCGCATGCCAAGGTCGTGGTGCGACAGAAGGTCGCCACAGTCGATCTGCCCGGCGTGTCGCCCGACAGCGTGGTGGTGGCCGAGGGCACCGAGATGAAGCTCCAGGCGCGCGCACTCGATTCGCGCGGCCACGCGATCCAGAATCTCAGAGCCGAATGGCAGGTGGACGACAGCACCGTCGCCACGCTCGATTCGACGGGCGCGCTCGCCGGCCGCAACGCGGGGCATACGGCGTTCAGCGCGAAGATCGACGGCGTGACCAAGCATGCGTCGCTCTACGTGGTGACGACGGCCGCGAACCTCAGCCTCGTGGCGGGCACGAACCAGCGCGCGCTCGCGGGCAGCACGCTGCCACAGGCCGTCGTGGTACGCGCCACGAGTCGCCGCGGTCTGGCGTCGTCCGGGCAGATGGTGCGCTTCAAGCTGGCCGAGGGGCAGGGCACCGTGACGCCCGCCACGATGGTGACCGACGCCGACGGCCGCGCTCGCGCGACCTGGACGCTCGGCGACTATCCGGGACGACAGACACTGTTCGCGAGCGTGGACAAGGTCGACAGCGCCCTCGTGATCGTGGCCGAAGCGGATCCGATCGCGAGCAACACCCGCGTGACGGCAGTGGTGGACAACTTCGTCGGGCAGGCAGGGGCCGCGCTCGTCGACTCGGTGGCGGTGCGCGTCACCGACACCACGGGCCGCGTGCTGGCCGACGTGCCGGTACGCTGGACGAGTCTGGATGGTGGAACGATCGAAGGCGGCGCAGCTCGCACCGATTCGCTCGGCGTGGTGCGCGTACAATGGACACTGGCCAGGAAGACCGGCATACAGCGGCTCCGTGCGCAGGTTGGTGGAGGCTCGGGCGGCAAGCCGATTGCCCCGGTGACGA
>JBJMNM010000058.1:0-4258 GCA_045804305.1 Gemmatimonadaceae bacterium
GCAGCACCGGATCGCCCGAGAGACCGGGTCGCGTGCGTCCCTCGAGAACCGGCAGGAACGTGCGCTTCGTCGCGGCGATCCAATCCTTCGAGAGTGAGTCGGTGGACACGCCGAGGACACGCCGGATTCCCTCCTCGAACCCGAGGCGCAGCGAGGTGCGGTACACGTCCACCACCGCACGATCACCCCAGCGGCCGCCAACGTACGCCCACAGCGCCTGTCCGTACCGGTACGGGAAGAAGCGGGGATCGGTCGTGAGCTGATGAATTGTCGGCAACCTGTCACGCTCGGCGGCGTCGCGCAGCCACATGGCCGTCAGCGAGTTGTCACGTCCGAGCGAGAAGTATTCCGCCATGCCTTCGATCAGCCAGAGCGGCAGCGAGTTCAGGCGCGCGAGCCCGCCAGGGCCCGACTCGGCGACGCTGTACTGGAACACGTGCACGAGCTCGTGCCCGAGCACGTGGTCGTTGTCGGCGTAGATGCCGGTGAACGGCATCACCACGCGCGTGCGAAGTCCTTCGGTCACGCCGCCCGTGCCTTCTGTCAGCTCGTCGCCGACGACGTTCGTCTGCTGGAAGTCGGGCTGGTCGGCGTAGAACACGATCGACTTGCGGTCGAAGGTGTGGCGGAACATGTCCGAGTGCCGCGTATACCAGCGCTCGGCCATGCGCCCCGCGTCGTGCGTGACGAGGGACTCGGCCGGATAGAGGTAGAGATCGAAGTGGGGCGTCCGCATGACGCGCCAGTCGAACTTCTCGTACTGTACCTTGTTGCGGCCGAACTGCGCGGTCGCGGAGCCGGGCGTACCGCACAATAGCGCGGCGAGCACCGCGAGCGGCGCTGCCTGCCGGAAGCCGAATCGAGTCATCGCTTAGTCCCGCGGCGATCGAGCCGCGACTGAAGGTCGAGGGACGCGGCGCCGAGCGGCGTCGCCCCAGGTGCTGTCGGGCAAAGTTGGTGCCCCTCCCATTGCCATACCGCCACATCACTCCTGTGGTTGGCACCGCCATGGCGGCTCTCGCAAACCATCGGTACGGCTCACGAGTCCGCTGCCGGCTGCGTGGCATAACCTCCGTGCCGTGCCAGTCCGCCACAAGTTGGCCGAAAGGGTCTGGCCGCCACTTTCGGGCGGTTGCCTCCATCCTGGTCGGCGAGGCGTACTCCGCCGCCGGTGCTCCCACCAGACGAGACACCCCACGGCGCTATCGCCCTACGTGGTTCGATCGCGAGGGCAGGCCACAGCTCATGCCCCCTGGTCAACGACCGGGGCGCGGGCTGACCGCGCTCAATCGAAGGGATCGGTGCGGCGCTGCCGCTTGGTGTCGCCCCGCTTCTTCTTTTCGCTGAGCCGAGCCTCTTTGGCGCCGCGCGACGGCTTCGTCGCCTTGCGGCGCCTGGGCACCACCAACGCCGCCCGCACGAGCTCCGCCAGCCGCGCCTCCGCTGCCTCGCGATTCTGCCCCTGACTCCTCCGCGCGCTCGATACCACGCGAATCCATCCGTCGCCATCGAGCCGCGATGCCAGCTTGGTGGCTACCCGGTGTCGTGCCGCCTCATCGAGCGCCGACGACGCCCGAACATTCCAGAGCAGCTCGATGCGGGTGGACGAGGTATTCACGTGCTGCCCGCCCGCACCCCCCGCCCGACTGGCGCGATACTCGAGCTCCGTGCGCGGGATCGCGACCGTCTCCGACACCTCCAGCACTCCCTCTCTCGCCATCCGTAACCCCGCGCGTGAACTGGTCGTCTCTCGCAATGTACTGTGGCAGAATGCCAGAACAGACGTGGATGCGGCCGTCTGGCACTTTGCGATTCCGTGCGCCGTGCGCCTCTTCGATCGCTCCACTCCGCAACATCCCTTCCTGCTGGATCCGGCGTCGTTGGTGCGCTGGGTCTATGTCGGACGCCTGTCCATCGCGTCGGCCATCTTCCTCGCCGCCGTCCTGGTGTGGCAGAGCGCCCTCACGGACACGAGCAAGCTGCTCGTGGCCTCGCTGGCGTTCGCCGCCACGTTGGGGTTCACGGCGTGCTCGGTCATCTATAGCGAGTTCTATCAACGGCCGCTCCGGCCGACGTTCTACTATCTGCAGTCGGTGTTCGACCTCCTGCTGGTCACGGCGGTCGTCCACGTCACCGACTCCAGCAATTCGCAGTTCGCCGCGCTGTACATCCTCGTCATCGCGACGTCGTCGCTGCTGCTTCCCGTCGGCGGCGGGCTGCTGATCGCGGCACTCGGCAACGTGCTGTACGTGGCCGATGCCCTCTGGACCGTCGATGTCGCCTTCACGCCTGCAGTGTGGCTCCAGCTCGCCGTGTTTGCCCTCGTGGCGCTCGGCAGCGCGTGGCTCAGCAAGAAGCTCCAGGAGGCGGGGGCGGGAACCGAAGCGGTGCTCGCGCACCTCCGGCTCCAGGCCGCCGACATTCTGTTCAACATCCGGAGCGGCATCCTCACGGTCGACGCCCGCGGTCGGCTACTGTATGCGAACCCGATGGCGGAGCAGCTCCTCGGTCTCGACCTGGATCCCCTGATCGGACGCCCGGTGCTCGACGCCGTTCGCCACATCGCGCCGGAGCTCGTGGATGCCGTGGAGCGCTCCATGACCAACCGCGTTCGCACCACGCGCGCCGAGGGCGTGATCTCCGCGATCGGTCGCCGCTTTCCGATCGGCGTGAGCACCACCTACACCGATGGCGACGGCCGGAACACCGACCGGACGGCCACCGCCATCTTCAACGACATCTCCGACCAGAAGCGAATCGAGACGCTGCGGCTCCGTGCCGAGCGGCTCGAGGGTGTGGCCGAGCTGTCGGCATCGCTGGCGCACGAGATCAAGAACCCGCTCGCTTCCATTCGCAGCGCCTGCGAGCAGCTCTCACGATCGAGCTTCACCGGTGACGACGAGAAGACCCTCACGCATCTCGTGATGCGTGAGTCGGACCGCCTGAGCCGCCTGCTCTCCGAGTTTCTCGACTTTGCGCGCGTGCGTGTCGCGCGGCGGGAGCCGCTGGACGTGGGCCAGCTCGCCGCGCACGCCGTCGGCCTGGCAATGGCGCACCCTGACCGCCCCGACGGCGTGCGCGTGGTATGCGTGGTCCAGGACGGCGAGTTCGTCGTGGAAGGCGACGACGATCTGTTACATCGCGCCGTCTTCAACCTGCTGCTGAACGCCATCCAGGCGTCGCCCGAGCAGGGCGAGGTGCGGCTCGAGGTGGCGACCGCCTCCCCCGATCAGCTCGACATCGGCAGCACCTTCGCGTCCGGCGGCGTGGCGCTCAGCGTCAGCGACAACGGCGCGGGCATCCCCGACGACCTGCGCGACCGGCTCTTCGATCCCTTCTTCACGACGCGGCCCGGTGGCAGTGGTCTGGGCCTCGCCGTCGTGCAGCGGGCCATCGACGCCCATCGGGGCTTGGTATTTCTCGACAGCGGCTCATCGGGTACACGGTTCACCATCGTCCTGCCGCGCGTCGCGCCGGCGGCGGCTCGCCGTCTTCCGGTGGGCATCCCAACCTCTGCCACGGTTCTCACGTGAGCGCTTCACGCATTCCATCGGTCCTCATCGTCGACGACGAGGCGGGCATCCTGGAGTCGCTGGGCATATTGCTCCGCAACGCCGGATTCGCCACCCATACCGCCAGGGGCGGGCGTGCGGGCCTCGAGCAGCTCTCGTCGCTCCAGCCCGACATCGTTCTCTCCGATGTGCGCATGCCCGACGTGGGCGGCGTGGAAATCCTCGCCGCGGCGCGGCAGCAGGATCCGGACACACCGGTCATCCTCATGACGGCGCAGGCCACCTTGCAGTCGGCCATGCAGGCGGTAAACGAGGGCGCGTTCTACTACATCCAGAAGCCGTTCCGCAACGACGAGCTGCTGGCGATCCTCAAGCGCGCCGCGGAACACCGCGAGCTGCGCGTCGAGAACCGCTCGCTCAAGCAGGAGATCAAGCGACGCGAGGGGCCCGCCGGCGCGCGTCCCGTGGGCAACAGCCGGAGCTGGCTCGACGTGCTCCGCCTCGCCGAGACCGTTGCACCGACGGAGTCCACGGTGCTGATCCAGGGTGAGTCCGGAACGGGTAAGGAAGTGATCGCGCGCTACATCCACGAGCTGTCCGCGCGCGCCGAGCGCACGTTCGCGTCGATCAACTGCGGTGCGCTGCCGGAGAGCCTGCTGGAGAGCGAGCTGTTCGGACACGTGAAGGGATCGTTCACGGGCGCGATCAAGGACAAGAGCGGGCTGTTCACCGCCGCGGCAAAGGGC
>JBJMNM010000059.1:0-3985 GCA_045804305.1 Gemmatimonadaceae bacterium
CATGCAGCGTGGAGGCATCAAGTTCTTCCGGCGGATGACGCGGGGCTTCATCGCGTTCTTCCGGCAGATCGGCGCGCGCGGCTATTTCCTGCGCGACATCGGGCGCGCGTTCGGCGACCCGGCGACGTTCGTTCCCGAGACCATTCACCAGATGCGCGGGATCGGCGTGGACTCGCTGCCGCTCACGGTGATCGTCGCGGCGTTCATCGGCGGCGTCATCGCGATCCAGACGCGGTACCAGCTCTTTCCCGGGGTGCAGCTCTCGATCATCGGGCTCTCCACCCGACTCATGATCGTGCTGGAGCTCGGCCCCCTGCTCACGGGGCTCGTGCTCACGGGACGCGTGGGCGCGCGCATGACGGCGGAGATCGGGACGATGCGCGTCACCGAGCAGATCGATGCGCTCGAGACGCTCTCGTATGATCCCCTGGCATTCCTCATCGTGCCGCGACTGCTGGCGTGCCTGATCATGTTCCCGGCGCTGGTGGTCTGCGCGGACGCGATGGGTCTCCTGAGCGGCTATGCGGTTTCCGTGTATGGCACCGACGTGACCAAGCAGGATTTCGTCTCGGGGGTGCGGCTTGGCTTCGGCACCTTCCAGATCGTGTATTCCCTGATGAAGGCGACCCTGTTCGGCGGCGCCATTGCGTTGATCTGCTCGTACGAGGGCTTTGTGACGGAGGCCGGTGCCGAGGGGGTCGGGCGGTCGACCGCGAAGGCGGTCGTGTACACCTCGGTGGCGATCCTCGTCCTCGATACGTTGACGGCGGCGCTCTTCGCCCCTTACCTACAGACATGAAACGGCGCGACGAAGTCCTCGTGGGTGTCTTTCTCACCGCGGCGGTGGCGGTCCTGCTGCTCGGCACCCTCTGGCTGGTGCGCGGCGGGCTCTCGTCGGGCTATCCGCTGTACTCGAAGTTCGCATGGGGGCAGAACCTCAAGCCGGGCCAGCCCGTCCTGCTCGCCGGCGTGAACGTGGGCGCGGTGAACGACGTGAAGCTCCGCGACGACGGGTACCTCGACGTGCTGCTCCGCGTCAACAACGACGTGAAGGTGCCGAAGAACTCCGTGGCGAGCGTGAAGCCGATCGGCATCTTCGGCGACGCGGCCATCGCGCTCACGCCGAAGGGGCCGAGCCGCGTCTACTATGCGCCGGGCGACACGGTGCCGGTGGGACCGGGCGAGACGGACATCCAGGCGATCGAGAACAAGGTCGATTCGATTGCCGGCACGGTGCAGCAGATGACCAGGACGCTGAACGCCGAGCTGTTCGCCAGCGGCGGCATCCGCGACATCCGGCGCTCGCTCGCGAACGCGGCGGCGCTCTCGGCGAACGCGGCGCAGCTCTCGCAGCAGCTCAACCTGATCGCCGCGGAGCAGAATCGCAACCTGACCATGACGATGGCGTCGTTCCGCCGCGCCGCGACAGCCATCGACTCGGCGAAGATCGACTCGACGATGAAGAACTTCCAGACGTCGAGCGCGAGCCTCACGCACATCGCCGCGAATCTCGATCAAACGAGCCGCCGCGCCGACAACCTCATCGCCGGCATCGAGCGCGGCGACGGCAACGCCGGCAAGCTGCTGAAGGACACCCTGCTCTACCGCGATCTGCGCGGGCTGGTGACGCAGGCGGACTCGGTGCTGGCGGACCTCAAGAAGAATCCGAGGAAGTACATCAATCTCAGCATCTTCTGAGTGAACGGTTCACGTCGCCCTCGATTGGCGCCCGACCGTGAGATAAAACACCGGGATCCCGACGAGGATTGCCCCGAGCACCGCGAGCGTCCCCCACCGGCTGCTCGGATCGATGATCGCGTTGAGGAGCAGGAACAGCGTCGCGAGGATGAAGAGCGCCGGTACGAGGGGATAGAGCGGCGCGCGGAAGGGCGGATCGTACGCCGGTCGCTTGCGAAGCACGAAGATCGACGCCACGGCGAGCGCGTAGAACGGGACGACGGCCGTGACGAAGGTGTCGGCGAGGTGCTCGAAGTCGCGCACGAGCACGAACACGATCCCCAGCCCCGTCGTCAGCAGAATGGAAACGTACGGCGTGCCGTAGCGCGGATGCACGGCCGCCACGCGGCGGAAGAACAGGCCGTCGTCGGCCATGGCGAAGAAGATGCGCGGCGCCGTGAGCAGGGTGGCGTTGAGCGTGCCGAAGGTCGACAGCATCACCGTGCACGCGACGAAGATCACGCCCGGTGATCCCACGAGCCGCTGCGCGACGTCGGCGGCGACGAGCCTGGAGTGGCGGATCTCCTCCACCGACATGACGGCCATGTACGCGACGTTCGCGAGCAGGTAGATCGCGATCACCGCCAGCGTACCGATGATGATGGCGCGCGGCAGCGTGCGGCGCGGATCCTTCACCTCGCCGGATACGAAGCTCAGGTCGGCCCAGCCGTCGAAGGCCCAGAGCACGCTCACCAGCGCGAGACCGAACGCGGCGATGTGGAACGAGCCGTCGGGGACGGCGGGTGTGAAGTGGCCACCCGTGCGCGGGAGACCGATCGCGAGCGCCAGCACGATGATGAACAGCAGGCCGCCGTACTTGGCGAGCGTGGTGATGTTGAGCACGAGCGAGCTCCACTTCACGCCCACGTAGTTGAACGTGGCCGTGAGAGCGATCGCGATCGCCGCCACATAGTGCACGTAGGTCGCGTACGGCTCGATGGACGGGTCGAAGCCCAGCACGCGCAGGAAGTACTCGGAGAACGTCGTGCTGATCGCGCCGAGCGAGGCGGCACGAATGAGGGTCAGCTCGGCCCAGCCGAAGAGGAAGGCAGGCAGCCGTCCGAATCCCTCGCGGATGAAGACGTACGCGCCCCCGGTCTCGGGAAAGGCGCCCGACAGCTCGGCGAGCGCCAGCGCGCCGCAGAGCGCGAACAGACCGCCGGCGACCCACACGGCCATCATCGGGAGAGGGCCGGGCAGCTTGTCGGCGACGCCGGCTGGGGAGCGGAAGATCCCCGAGCCGATCGTGGATCCCACGAGGACGGCCACGGCGCTCCACAGCCCGAGTCGCCGCTGAAGCGATTGTTGCGGGACGCGCGGCGACAGCACCGGGTCGGACGATCGGTTGAGCGAGGTGGCCATGAGCGAATGCTACGGTTCGAACGTCGCGCGGGCGAGGGTCACGTGACGAGTCGTCAGGGAATGCCCGGTTGACCCTCGCTCTGCCGCTGGTGAGCTTTCTGGTCCGCCGCCTCAATGGTTGTCCCCGTACCGACGCACATGCATCTCTCGTTCGCCGCCGCCGCCGGCCTGTTCTGGGCGTCCGTGGCGTGCTGCGCGCTCGCGCAGTTCTTCATCCTGCGCTCGGTCGGCGGCGGCGGTCGTCGCCACGTTCCTGCACACATCGCCCACCTGCCGCGCCAGCGCGGAGCGATGGAAGTGCTGTGGGCGGTCGTGCCCGCGATCGCGCTGGCGGTGCTGCTCGCGTTCACCTGGCGCGCCATTCGGGCCGCGCCAACGGGCGTGCAGGGGACGGCGCCGGCCGTCGAGGTAGTGCGGTGACGCGGCTTCGTCGGCTCGCGTATCTCACGTTCGGCGTGGCGTGCGCGCACCTGATCTTTGGCGCCATCGTGCGTATCTCGGGCTCGGGGATGGGATGCGGCGACCACTGGCCTCGGTGCTACGGCCGGTGGTTTCCGCCGCTCGACCGGCCCGACCTCGTGATCGAGGTCTCGCACCGCTACCTCGCGTCGATCCTGCTGCTCAGCCTCATCGCCCTCCTGGTCTCCGCGTGGCGGCGCCGAACGGAAGCAGGCGTGAGTGGCCGCGGCGGTGTGCTGCGAGCGGCGGCGCTCGCTGTGGGCCTCGGCTTCGGTGCGGCAGTCCTCGGCGCGATCACCGTGAAGCTCGGCAATGCGCCGCTGGCGACGGTCGCGCACTGGACGGTGGCGATGAGCCTCGTGGCGGCGGTCGTCGCCACGCTCATCCGCGCCGGTGGGCTGGGAGGCGCGGCCGCACGGCTCGGCGG
>JBJMNM010000060.1:0-12456 GCA_045804305.1 Gemmatimonadaceae bacterium
AGATGTCGCGTCAGAGCCTGCTCGGCTTCCTTGCGCGCCGTGATGTCGGTGACCTGTGCGACGAAGTAGCGCGGCACGCCATGCTCGTCCCGCACGAGGGACACCGCCAGGACGCCCCACACGACATGTCCATCCTTGTGGATGTACCGCTGCTCCAGCTGCGCGCTGTTGATCGCCCCGGACAGCAGGTCGGACAACGAATCAGCGGCGGCCAGGTCGTCCCGCTGCGTGACCCCGGCGAGGGTTCGATCGCACAGCTCGGCCCGGCTGTAGCCGAGCATCTCGGACAAGCTCCGGTTCGTCGTGCGAAAGCGAGGTCACCCGATCATATTACGCGGAGCGCAGGCTCAGCCTTGTGGGGAAATCGGGAAGCGACACCGCGTCGCGGCGAGCGAGTGTCAATGTGCGATGACGCGCGTCCCCGGCGGCACGACGAACACGAACGCTTTCGCATCCACCGGCACGTTCGGCCGGAACGACGTCAGGCGCACGGTACGCTGAACGCCATTCGGCTCCGTCACGACGAACTGCCGGATGGTCGCGTCCGCATCGTCCACGTAGACAGTCGCGGTCTTGAACGGGGCTCCTGTGGACGTCCTCGGCACCAGGGTGTAGCCATGCGTCGGCCGGCCACTCACGCTGAGCGTTCCGGCGCCGGTGACGGTGTATCGCTTCCGCGGCGCGGTGAGAAACTGCGCCGTCAGATCCACGGTCCCCGTGCCTGAGCTGCTCAGCGGCGACCGGATGACCTGGTCGGGGACGCTGCTCGGCAGGTAGAGCCACACGTACTGCCCATCGGCCACGATGCGATCGGTGGCCGGATTGTCGAACTTGACCGACAGCTTGCCCGGCCGCTGCTGTTGATACTCGCCCGTCGACGTCAGCGTGTTGCCCGTGAGCGGGTTGACGATCGTCTGCTCGAAGGTCGCGCGCGCGGTCTTCACCTTCGCCCACGCGGCCACGGCCCGGTCGAGGAGGTCGGTCTGCGGCCGCGGCGCCGACGCCGACGCTCCGCCGCCGACCGCGAGCATGCTGGCCACGGCCAGCTGGATGGTCCTGCGTATGGTCATCGTGTCTCCAGACGGGAGGTGGAGGGCGGCACGCCCGTCCGGTATTACCCGCGGGCTCCGGGGGCGGTCCGGGTCACCGGCGGCGACGCCAACGATCGTCCAATCGCCTCGGCGATCGTGCGCGTTTCCCGCACGAGTCGTGCAAACTGATCGGGGAACAGCGACTGGCCGCCGTCGGACAACGCGCGATCGGGATCCGGGTGCACCTCGACGAGCAGCCCGTCGGCGCCGGCGGCGATGGCGGCGCGGCCCATCGGGAGCACCTTGTCGCGCAGCCCCGTGCCATGACTCGGGTCGGCCACCATGGGCAGGTGTGAGAGCTTCTGCACGAGTGGGATGGCCGTGAGATCGAACAGGTTCCGCGTGGACGGATCGAAGCTGCGGATGCCGCGCTCGCAGAGAATGACCTGGCTGTTCCCTTCCGCCAGGATGTATTCGGCACTCATGAGCAGGTCGGTGATGGTGGCCGACATGCCGCGCTTGAGCAGCACCGGCTTGCCGAGGCGGCCGACGGTGCGCAACAGGGAATAGTTCTGCATGTTCCGCGCGCCGATCTGAATGCAGTCGGCCACCTCGGCGACGAGATGGGCGCCCTCGTCGTCCAGCGCCTCGGTGACGATCGCGAGGCCCGTTTCGCGGCGCGCGAGCGCGAGCATGGCGAGGCCCTTCTTGCCGAGCCCCTGGAAGGCGTACGGCGAGCTCCGCGGCTTGTACGCACCCCCGCGCAGCGCGGCCCCGCCTGCGTCGCGCACCTGCTGGGCCGACAGGACGATCTGTTCCTCGCTCTCCACCGAGCAGGGGCCGGCGATGATCGGGATCTCGGAGCCGCCGAACACGACGCCCGGCGCAATCGTGACCAGCGTGTTCTCCTGGCGCCATTCGCGCGAGACCTGCTTGTACGGCTTGGTGACGTGAATGACCTCGGCCACGCCTTCCAGGGACTCCAGGCGCGAGCCGTCCACGCTGCCATCGTTGCCGACGAGCCCCACCGAGGTGCGCTGCGCGCCCGGCATGGGGCGCGCCTGATACCCCATCTCTTCGATCGTCTTGACGACGCGCGCCACGTGCTCCGGCGTCGCGTCGTGCGCCATCACTACCAGCATCAGCCGACCTCCACGGTGGCCGGTTCCTCCGCTACGGCTCCCTCGATCGACGGGCCGCGCATGCGCACGCTCACGAGCGAGGACACGCCGGGCTCCTGCATCGTCACGCCGTACACCGCGTCGCCCGCTTCGGTGGTGGTGCGCGGGTTGTGCGTGATCACGATGAACTGCGTGCGGGTCTTGAACTGATTGAGCATCCGCACGAACCGGCCGACGTTGGCGTCGTCGAGCGGTGCGTCCACCTCGTCGAGCAGACAGAAGGGGCTCGGCTTCGTGAGGAAGATGCCGAACAGCAGCGACAGCGCCACCAGGGCGCGCTCGCCGCTCGACAGCAGATTGATCCGCTGCGTCTTCTTCCCGCGCGGCGAGGCGTGGATCTCGATGTCGCAGTCCAGCGGGGCGTCCGGATTCTCCAGTCGCAGATCACACTCGCCACCGCCGAACAACGACATGAAGATCGTGCGGAAGTTCTCGCGCACCTGATGGAAGGTGGCGAGGAACAGCTCCCGCGCCGTCGCGTCGATCTCCTTGATGGCCTGCAGCAGCGATGCCTTCGCATCGGCGAGGTCCGTGCGCTGCGCCACGAGGAAGTCGTGGCGCTTCACCGTCTCGTCGTGCTCCTCGATCGCCAGCGCGTTCACGGGACCGAGCTGGTCGAGCTGCCGGCGGAGCTCCTCCGCCTCCAGGCGCAGCGACTCGTCGTCGACGTCGACCGGCGGGACCTCCGCCAGCATGTCGTCGAGGGGGCGTCTCCACTCCGTCTCGAGCCGTTCGCGAATCGCCGCGCGGCGGCCGGACAGCTCGGTGAAGCGCAGCTCCGCGTGATGCAGCTCGTCACTCACGGCGCTCGAGCGTCGGCGGATCTCGTTCAGGGAATGCTCGGCGGAGAGAAGTGCCTCGTCGGCCTCGCGCACGCCGGCTTCGGCGTCCATGAGACTCGTCTCGCCATCGGTGAGCGTCGCTTCGCGCGTCTCGAGATCGAGCGTCCAGGCGGCCATCTGTTCGGCGAGCACGCGATCGGACGTGGAGAGATCGCTGAGCTCCTCGCGGAGCTGGGCGAGCCGCTGCGTGGCGGTGGAGACTTCCTGCGCCAGCCGCCGCTCGCGGTCTACCGCCATCTGGACGCGGGCCCGCGACTCCGCCTGCTCCACCTGCCACCGGGTCCGCAGCTCCCGCGCCTCCTCCTGCTGGTGCTCCGCCGCCGCGGCGCGCGCACGTGCCTCCGCGATGACGGCCTCATACTTCGTGGCCTCGTCGCGCAGCGCGGCGGCGTCGGTCTCGAGCGCGGTGCCGCGCGCCGCGAGGTCCGCTGCCTTCGCGCCCAGCCGGACCGCCAGGGCGGCGGCGTCCTGCGCCTCTTTCGTCGCACGCGCCACGCGACGTCCCAGCTCGGCGTGTGTCTCCGCGGCGGAACGCACGCGCTGTTGTGCGAGCGAGGAAGCCTCGGTGACTTCCACGACGCGCCGCTCGCTCGCGTTCAGCGCGTCGCGCATGGCGTCGGCGGCGCGAGATGCCTCCTGGCGCAACAGCTCGAGCGCCTCGAGCTCGAGGCGCAGCGTCGCCAGCTCGGCCCGGCGGCGCAGCGGACCAGGGCCGGCGGCGCTGCCCGGAAGCCAGACCGCACCGCGCGCGTCGACGAACGCGCGGCCGCTGTCCACGGCGTGCACATGGCCCAGGAGATTGCGCACCCACGCGCGCGCCGGCGGCGTCGCGTTCACCAGATGCGCGAGCGCGTCCGGCATCGGCTCGCCGGCGGTCTCCTCACTCATCGCGTCGAGCGGCAGGAGGAGCAGGGGACCCGGATTGGCGTTGGCGTGCCAGAGGCGGACCGCCTCGCCCACGGATACGTCGCGCACGAGGACGGCATGCACGGAATTGCCGAGAAACTTCTCCACGAGCACGGCCGATCCCTGATCGGCGCCGATGAAATCGGACAGCGGACCGAGCACGGCGCCTTCACCGAACCGCTGCCGCTCCTTGAGCAGCGCTGATGCCGCCGGGGCGAGCCCCACCCGATCGCGCTCGAGCTGCTCGTGCGCGTTCACCTTTCCCTGAAGCGCGGTCAGCGCCTCGTCGGCACGGAACAGCTCCGCCCGCGCGAGCGACTCACGCTCGCGCGTCTCGCGATCGTGCGCGCGCGCCATCTCCAGCTCCCGGGCGGCGTCGGCCGCGGACTCGGTGGCTGCGTCCACCGCGGCCTGCGACGCCTCATGCTCCGTCTGGGCCAGCGCGAGCGCATCCTCGAGCTGCCGACGCTCGAGCGCCAGCGCCTCGCCGCGCTGCGTCACCTCATCGTGCTCGCGCGCGGCTCGCTCGCGCTCGTGCTCGATGCGGCGAGCGCGATCCTGAAGCTCGCGCAGCTGCCGCTCCGCGCCTTCCACGGCGGCGCGCGCGTCAGCCACGAGACGGCGGACCTCGTTCTCCGCCTCCTGATGCCGCGCGAGCTCGGCATCCGCCTGCTGCAGCTCCGCCTCGACTCGAGTGCGCTCCAGGGCCGCCTGGTCGCGCTCCGCGGCGATCCGCGTCCCCGTCTCCTCGCCCGCGGTGGCCTCGGCCTCGGCGCGCTGACGGCGCGCCGAGGCGTTCCGCTGACGCTCGTTGGCGACCGCCATCTCGCCGCGGATGCGCTGGACCTGCTCGCGCTGCGCGTTCACGAGCCGCGACAGCTCGTTGCGCTGCGCCTCGGCGGCGGCGCGTGCGCCTTGCGCGGTATCGCGCGCGGCTTCCGCCTCGAGTGTGCCCGCCTCCGCGGCCGGCAGCATCTCGCGCAGCTCGGCAACCCGCGTCTGCAGGCGCGCCAGCTCCTCGCGCCACGCTTCCATGCTGCGCGCGGCCAGCGACAGCTCCACGGTGAATCGGCGCGACGTGATCTCCGTGTAGCGCTCGGCTCTCTTTCGCTGGCGCGCGAGAGAGCGAACCTGACTGGAAACCTCATTGATCAGATCATCCAGCCGCTGCAGATCGCCCGTCGTCTCCTCGAGCCGACGCTCGGTGGTGCGGCGCCGGTCGCGGTAGAGGCCCACGCCCGCCGCCTCCTCGAACAGCTCGCGGCGATCATCGGCGCGGTCGGAGAGCAGTGCATCGATCATCTTGCTCTCGATCACCACGCCCGTCCCCGACCCCAGACCCGTACCCCTCAACAAGTCCGAGATGTCGCGCAGCCGGCATGGCGCGCGATTCAGGAAGTAGTCGCTGTCGCCCGAGCGCGACAGGCGCCGGGTGATCACGACCTCCTTGAACGGCACGGGGAGAATTCCCTCGTCGTTGGAGAAGTGCAGCGACACCTCCGCGACGTTCACGGCGCGCCGCGCCGACGAGCCCTGAAAGATCACCTCGTCCATCTTCGCGCCGCGCATGAGGCGCGCACGCTGCTCGCCGAGAACCCAGCGAACGGCGTCGGAGACGTTGGACTTGCCGCAGCCGTTGGGTCCCACGATCGCCGTCACACCCGGCTCGAAGACGAGCTGGGTGGCATCGGCGAACGACTTGAATCCGTGCAGCTCGAGCTTGGTCAGCCTCACTGAAACACTCTCCCGATTCGATACACCAGCGTCGGCTTGAGGCCCGCCTTGCGAACGGCGGGCACGGCGAGCGCCGCTTGCTGCGGGCTCTCGAACGCGCCGAAATAGAGATTGGCTGCGCCATTGGGCTGGCGCAGCGCGTATACCGGCTGCGCCTGCGCGGTCGCGCGACGTTGCAGGCGCGCGGCCACGTCCGCGGCCGGCACGTTGGGCTCGACCAGGAACGCGTAGGGCAGGGGCACCACCGTGCCGGCGCCCGGGCCAAGGATCCGCCGCGTGCGGAGATCCGCGAGCAGCGAGTCGGCGTCGCGCCGCGACGCATACGCGCCCGACACGACGTCGAACAGTCGGCTTCGCAGGCTGAGCGAATACGTGGTAGCCGGCAACACGCGGAACTGCCGCTGCAGATCCATGATGGCGCCCGCGAGCCCGGTCGTGCTCTCCAACACCACGGCATAGGCCGACGCGCCCGCCGAGTCGGCCGAGTTCACGGGAAGCAGCACCGGAAAGGAATCGCGCGCAACGGCCAGGTTCGCGAGTTGTGCCGCGCTGTCGCGTGCAGCACTGTCGCGGCGCAAGCTGTCGGCCCGCGCCGCGCTGTCCGTCTCGAGCGATCCGGCCGTGACGGCGGTGGCCCTCGCCGACGTGGCGGACACGCCGGGCCGTGCCGGCCGGTCGCTGGCGAACGGACGTCGCGCGAACCAGTAGCCGGCACCGGCAAGAAAGAGCGTGAGCACCACGCCCGCCGCCCATCCGGCCAGTCGTCGCCCCTGGCGTGGCGTGACGAGCACCGGTGGCGGAGGCAGCGGCGCGATCTCCTCCTCTGAATCCACCACCGCCACCGTCATGGGTGCGGAGCTCCGCTCGCGCACCCACGCCAACGACTGCGCCACGGGCACTTCACCCGGCACCTCGTCACCCACGATCACCGCGCCGTCGCTCACGTCGACGAGCTGGCGCAGGTGCGGAGCCGACGCGGGCACGGCCAGCACGAGCATCGCGCCCACTTCGCGGAAACCGGCGGCGAGCCGCTTCCAGCGCGGATGCCGGAACAGCTCCTCGTAGTCGATCGGGCTCGTGCCGCTCGGCATGATGAACAGCTCGCCCGGCTCGTTCACCTGATACGCCACGCGGTTGAGCGACACGCCGTACAGGAAGCTGTCGACCAGCCCGTGCGGATCCTCCGCCTCCACGAGCGACTGGAGCGGCGGCGCTTCGCCGAGCAGGTCGCCGATGGCCACGCGGCGTCGCTGCGCCTGCACGCGCCCGATGCCGAGCGCGAGGAGGGCCGTGGCGATCGGATCGCTTCCCACCACGACCACGGCGTTGATCTGGTCGAGAGTCGCGCCAAGCTCACGCCCCTCCTTCAACCAGTCGATCGAGTCGGTCACGGACCGCCCTCGTACACCCAGTACGTCTGCCTCGACTCGCGGCCCACGCGCTCGGCTTCCTCGCGCGTCGGGTAGGGTCCAAGGACGACACGGTAGATCGCCGACCCGTCGCGCATCGCGGTGATGACGCGCGCATTCTCGTTGCCGACTCTGATCTGCGCCGCCAGCTCGCGCGCCCGCTCGGGCACGAGCAGCGCCGCGAACGAGACCGTGAAGCCGGCCGGCCGCCTTGCAGCCGTGTCCTGCGGCACTGGCGTCGAGGCAACGGCGCTGTCGACGCGTGGCGCCGTGGAGTCGGTCGGAGCGCGCGTGGAATCCGGTCCGGCGAACTCCACCGGCCGGTCGAGCGCCGCATCGCGCGGACGGAATCCGGTCCACCGGAACGGATACCAGAAATCCGCGGCACCGCCTCTCGAGCGCGTGACGGCCTTCAGCGTCTCGCCTTGCACGATGACCACGTCCGCGCCCTGGGCGGTTGCGATGCCGCCGTCGGGGGCCACGAAGGGCAGGTCGGACCGCCACGCCGTGGGCACGACGCCCACGACGCGATTGTCGCTCAGCGCGACGACGACCGCCGAATCGGCCTTCGCCGGATGCGCGAGGAGATACCGGCCAAGTGGATCGATGCGGAGCTCGTCGATACTTCGGCCGAGGTCGATCGTGCCGCTCACCTTTTCACCACGATAGCGGTCCACGACCTGGATCGCCTTGCCATCCTTCGTGACGACGAACACGCGATCGCCGCTCGGCGTCGCCGCGAGCAGCTCGATGGGATCGTCGAGCGTGATGCTCGGCGTCTTCTCCATCGTGCGCGTGCGAATGCCGGTGAGCTCACGCTCGGCGCTCAGGTACAGCCGATCGCCGACCTGGGTGCGCAGGGTCCGGTCGACCTTCGGCAGCACCACCGAGTCCACGATGTCCGTGGACGGCGGGCGGAGACGCCACACCACGGAGCCGAGCTTCCGCTCGCCGAGGACGAGCAGCGAGCCGTCGTTCTGCGGGAAGATGGCGCGCGCCGCGAGCGGCGGCTTCCACTTCCAGGTGCCGCTCTCGGCATAGCGTTGCACGCTGCCGTCGGCGCCGATCGCGTAGATGGTCGAGCCGTCCGACGACGTGATCGCCGAGAGCTTTGCGCGCGACACCGTGCCGGCGCCTCCCTGTCGGAAATCGATCCGGGCGGGAAATCCGCGCGCGTCGACGTACGCGATCTCGCCGGCCTCGTCATCGAACGCGAGGACGTGGGTGGGCGCGGGGGCCGACGACGCGGTCCAGAGCACCGTGTCCAGACGCGGATAGGCGTACACGCGCGCCGCACCCCCGGCGCGCGGAATGCGCAACACGAGATTGTCGGGCCCGCGTGGGGCGGTGACGGATTGGGCGGTGCGTGTGGTGGGCTGGGCCTGCCGGTCGGCCTTGCCGCAGCCGGCGAGCACGAGCACCAACGCGAGCAGCGTCGAGCGCACGGACAAAACTTATCCTCCCGCAATGGGGGAGAGTAGACGCGTCGGCCGGGAGGCCGTCAGCGCGTGACGCCGGCTTCGAGGGGGATGACCTCGGCGTCGGCCCAGAGCCGCTCGATCTGGTAGAAGTTGCGGAGGGTGGGGTGGAACACGTGCACCACGAAGTCCACGTAGTCCAGCAGAACCCAGCGGCCCTGCGACAGCCCTTCGGCGTGGTGTGCCGTCTGTCCCGTCTCCCGCTTCATGTCCTCCATCACCGCGTTGCCGAGGGCCCGGACATGGGTGTCCGAGGTGCCGCTGGCGATGAGGAAGTAGTCGGTCATGTCCGAGACGCCCTTCAGGCTCAGGAGCACGACGTCGTTCGCCTTGCGGTCGAGCAGGATCCCCGCGGCACGCTGCGCGAGCTCGGCGGAGGTGGGAGTCTGGAGACGGTTGGGAGCGGCCATGAATGCTGATGGGGCAAGAGTGATGCGAATGGTCGAGCGGTAAGGCGGTGTGGCGGCGAGGCGGTCTGGCGGTGAGAGCAGTTTGCCGTCACCGCCTCACCGCCGTCCCGCCCGACTGCCTTACTGCTTGATAACCCACACCCGAATCTCGGGCTTCACATCGGCGTGGAGCTTGACCGGGACGCGATAGACGCCGAGCGCCTTGATCGGCTCGTGCAGATCGATGAGACGGCGCTCGATCTGGACACCCTGGGCGGCGAGCTGCTCGGCGATGTCGGCGGACGTGACCGACCCGAAGAGCTTCCCCTCCTCACCGACGCGCGCCGAGAAGGTGAGCTGCACCTCTTCGAGGCGCTTCGCGAGCTCCTGCGCGCTCGAGCGGCGATCGTTCTCCGCCGCCTCGAGGCGCGAGCGTTCGGCGCCGATGCGCTTCAGGTTGCCGGGCGTCGCCTCGTACGCGAAGCCGCGGGGCAGGAGAAAGTTGCGAGCGTAGCCGTTCTTGACCGTGACGACGTCCCCGGGATGCCCGAGGTTCTCGATCGCCTGGCGAAGGATGATTTCCATTGGATGACCCTCTGATTACGTGGTAGGGCGCGCACGGCGGCGCCAGTCGGCCCAGGTATCGCCCAGGCCGAGCCCGAAGGCGGCGAGGGCCAGAAGCGTGAAGGCGACCGCGTTCAGCACCGGCCACCACAACATGATGAATCCCAGTCCCAGCACGGTGGCGAATGCTCCCGGCGGCATGAACCAGGAGAGCACGCCGAGCCCGCGAATGGCGTAGAGCGCACCGAAGAACACCAGCAGATTGCGACCAACGCCATTCATGAAGTCGAGCCCGGGCACGAACACGATCGCGAGGCCGGCGATCAGTCCCCACACGAGTTGGTCGTTGAAGCGAAAGTCCTTGAGCGGTCCGAGCGGGGCGCCGAGGCGCGTCCGCGCGATCCGGTGATACGTGGTCCAGGCGAGCGCGAGCGCCATCAGCGACTCGAGCAGCACGAGCGAGGGGGCGAGTCGCACCGCCTCTTCACTCGTCGCCTTCAAGCCCTGCTCGAACTCGTCCAGCATGGGCGTGAGCTGCGGCATCTGCTTGCTCGCGTCCGGATTCTGCCGCGCGTAGTTGCGAAAGAAGGCGGCCGTGGCCGTGCTCCGCTTGGCGAACTCCATCTGGAGCGCGCTTCGCGTCTTCGTCACGGTGAACGGTCCCTTCAGCGTCATCAGCAGCACGAGGCCCAGCGCCAACCCCGCCGCCGTGAGTGCGCGGTTGAAGAAGGGCCGCTGGATCCCGAACAGGCTGATGAGACCGAACGCGCCCGCGAGCAGCAGACACCAGCCGCGCACGAGGTTGTCGATCGAGCCCGGCGTGGCGGGGAGGGTCATGACGCGAACGGCCAGCCCCACCCACACCAGCGCGAGCAGCAGCCGCCCCCCCGCCCACCATCCCACGAGACAGCACGCCGCGATCGCCGGAAGGAGGAGCAGCAGCGTGTCCTCCACCGGGAGCATGACGTTCAGCGGTGGGATGTGCGGCAGAAACAGAAACGCCGCGAGCGCGAGGAGGAGCTTCCCCCACCCCCGCTCGGTCGGCGCCGGGGGCGCGACGTCGGTCATCTAACCCTGCAGACCCCGCGTGTACGGGATCAGTGCCAGGTAGCGCGCGCGCTTGATCGCGGTGCTCAGCTGACGCTGGTGCCGCGCGCACACGCCGCTCAGGCGGCTGGGAAGAATCTTGCCGTGATCGGTGATGAAGCGGCCGAGGGTGCGCTCGTCCTTGTAGTCGACGAAGCGGACGCGCGTCTCGCAGAAGGGACAGGCTTTCGATGGGCGGCGCATGGTCTACTCCTCGTCGTCGTCGTCGTCGTCGCCACGCTTCTTCGCGAGGGCGAGCTCCTCTTCGGTCATCGGCGGGGCGCCGACTTCATGCTCGAAGATGGTGAGCAGGTAGCGAATGACACCCTCGTCGAGCTTGAGCGCACGCTCGTACTCGGGCAGGCCCGCGGTCTCCGCCTCGAAGCGGGCGACGACGTAGTAGCCGTTTTCCTTGGGCCCGATGGGGTACGCGAGCTGGCGGCGGCCCCAGTGATCGATCTTCATCTCCCCGGTCGTGCCGAGGAGCTGGTGGAAGCGGTCGAGCTTTTCGTTGACGGCAGAGTCTTCGATGGTGGAATCGAAGACATAGACCGCCTCGTATGGACGTGGCATGTCCTGGCAATCCTCCCTTTGGACGTAACCGCCCCCCGCTGGTTGCCGAAGCGAGAGGAGGGGAATGGAGTACCCGCCGGGTGAGTCCGGGGCGGGCACGTTGTGTCAGCCACTCAAGCTAAACCGGGACAGGCACTTAGTGAAGGGGAGGGGCTCCGCGTGCCGAAGAGCGTCCTGACAGCAAAAGGGCCGAGCGAACTCTCACTCGACCCTCGCCGTTCACGTTCGATGCATGGCTGGCGACGCTACGCCGCGCGCCTCCGCCGGCGCATGATACCGAACACGCCAGCCAGTCCGGTGGCTAGCAGCACGAGGCTCGCCGGCTCCGGCGTGGCGGTCACGCCCACGTATTCGCGCACGTTCGTGACGTTCGCGTTGCCCCTGTTGATGTAGCCCGACGCGGCGATGTTGCTCAGGTTCTCCACGCCGCCCGCGCGGTCGTAGATCGTCCAGGTCCCACCCTGCATATCGAGCTGGTACTCGTGCTGATTGTAGAAGAAGGCAGCGAAGTAGGCGAAGCCGTTGAATGCACCGTTGTTGTATTGCACCTGTGCCGTGGACCCAGGCAGTGCCATGGCCGCGGTGAAGATGAACGGCGCCGGGCTCACGAGATCACCCATCACCAGGTGAAACGGATCCTCTTCCGAGGCCGGCAGCGGCACGTTCACGAAGCCCGTGCCCGAAGCGGGAATCAGCGATGGATCGAAGATGAACGAGCCGCTGATGTTCGGGCCCCGATAGGTGATGCCGCCGAACGGCGTGCTGCAACACGCATTGAAGGCGGGGCCCTTCAGCGTGAGGGTGCCCCCGCTGAAGTCGCCCTCCAGCAGCTGCGCGGATGCGGGGCGCGCGACTACCAGGATCGCGAACGCGAGGAGAATCCGTCGACCGAGGAAGGTCGACGCCGGAACGACCGAGGCAAGGGGCATGTTGGGGACAGGCCGGGGGGAGGGCGGAGGGAGGCGTGCTTCGCCGCGACGGAGAGCAATCCCCCTGCCGTGTCCGCCACACTGGCAAATGGACTCGTAAAGTCATGTCGCGTAGGCAGTTGACGGCCGGAGCCGTGCCGAGGCGCGATGCGAGCGTTCGTGAGGCGCGGTAAATATCCCACGGTTCTGTCCGCTCCATGCGACAGGTGCTGTCACGCGCCGATGCGCAAGAGGACGAGGTCAGACGTTGAAGCGGAACAGCAGCACGTCCCCGTCCTTCACGACGTACTCCTTTCCTTCCTGCCGCATCACGCCCTTCTCCTTCACGCCTTTC
>JBJMNM010000061.1:0-3518 GCA_045804305.1 Gemmatimonadaceae bacterium
CATCGGTGATGTCGTCGACGGCGTGTCGCTCGGTCAAATCGATGACGAGATTCAGGACGTGGTTGGGTCATACGTCGGTATGCGAGGCGACACCAGTGCGTGGCAGGCGGCACGACTGGGATTGGCGCTGGCGGAACTCACGCGTGTCTTGCCTACCATCCGGCCAGTGGCGACGCAGGCCTACTTTCAACGATTGGCCGAGCTCGCGCGCCAGGCGCTGGCGAGCATCGCGGAGGGGACGACCTAACGTGTCGCTGCGGCAGACGAGCGTGAGATCAGCGGAAGTCGTTGCGGTGTCCTCTATCGCGTTGCTGGTGTATCCGCGAAGCGAGCCAGCATATTGGGCTGGCTACTTGCAGCTGAGCTTTGGCGTTAGGTAGCACCCACACCTTACCAAGAGGGATAGATGTTTTCACCCACTGGTCCCGGGATGTTCTTCTTTTCTGTGCTGTGGTTAGTCTGGGTCGTTGTGGGAATCGCGACCTTGATGGTGTTCTACCGCGGTATGACCGCATTGGCAAAGATTCCCGATCGTCTCGAGCGAATCGAGCAAGCGCTCGCGCGTCACCAAGCGGGACTCGACGATCGTGCTACCTAACGAGTCGCTGCAGCAGCCGGGCGCTCAAAGCATCCAAAGGAGCGCGCGTTCACGATCGCGGCCGACCGCCGGTATCCCCCTATGGCGTTGACCGCCCGCAGCTGAACTTGGGCGTCAGGCGGCATTCTGGCACGCAGTTGCGCCGATGCGTCTGCTCTTTCCCCTCCTCCTATTGGTTGGTCTCGCGGCTGTACTACTGGAAGCGCTAGCCGCGCACCTCGCTCCAGCGCCGCGCTTTCTTGCAGTGGGAGGACCGGCATGATAACTCCCTAAGAGTATGGTCGGCAGCGCGATCGCCGGCCGCCGCAAGGAAGACCCAGGCCGGAGGATGCAATGCGTATGTGGCCGGATCACCGCGTGCTTCGCACGCTGCACGCCGCGACGCTGGGAATGCTGCTCGCGGTCAGTGCCGCCACGAGCCAGCCACCGTCCACGGTCAAACAGGTCCTGCTGCTGCAGTCGGTTGCCCGGGGGAACCTGACCCTCGATCGTTTCACCGGCGTCTTCCGTGTCGGCCTGGATCAGCACGCGGGGGGACCAGTGAATGTCATTCAGGTCGTCGTGGGACCGACAGGGTTCGTCGGCGCGCGGGAACCAGCCATCGTCGACTACATCCAATCGTTGTACGCCGATCATGCGCCCCCGGACCTCGTCATGACGGTCGGAGGCCCAGCCGCTCTGTTCGCGCGGAAACACCGGAAGCAGCTTTTCCCCGCCACGCCGCTCCTTTTCGGCGCGATGGATCAACGGTACCTGCGTGGCGCGCCTCCTGGCGAGAACGAGACCTCGGTCGCGGTCGTCAACGACCTGCCCGCGTTGATAGATGACATCCTGCGGGTCCTCCCGGAGACCCGGCAAGTCTTCATGGTGACCGGGTCCGGCGCCATCGGCCGGTTCATGCGTCCGGAGCTCGAAACCGGCTTCGCGCGATTTCAGGGTCGCGTGCGTTTCATCTGGTCCGACCAGATGTCGATTGCGGAGATCCTGCGGCGCATCGCGAGCCTTCCTCCGCACTCGGCGATCGTCTATCAGACCTTCGGCTCGGACGCGCAGGGTGTGGCATACCCATCAGAGGAGGTTGTCGCCACCCTCCACGCCAAGGCGAATGCCCCGATGTTTGCGGCGCAGAGCCCATATCTTGGCCGTGGAGTCGTCGGCGGATCGATGATGGACATCGACGACCTTGGTAGTCGAACGGCCGACGTCGCCAGTCGAATCCTGAACGGCGAGCCTCCGGGACGGCTCAGGGTCCCACCACAGTCGAGAGGTCAACCGATCTACGACTGGCGCGAGCTCGAGCGATGGAATATCCCCGAGAGCCGGTTGCCGCCGGGCAGCGTCGTTCAGTTCCGGCGCCCGAGTCTGTGGGATGAACACAGAGTCACGGTTCTGCTCGTGGCGGTCGCGCTGATTCTTCAATCGCTCCTGATCGCGCGCCTCGTGTACGAGCGTCGCGCGCGACAGCGCGCCGAGGTCGAGAGCCAACGGAACCTCGTGCTCGCCGCCGACGCAAATCGCCGCGATACGATCTCCGCGCTGGCGACCTCGATCGGGCACGAGCTGGGGCAGCCGCTCGCCGCGATCGTCCACAATGCGCAAGCGCTTGAGCGCATGGTCACCACGAACCGAGCACCTCCTGGCGCGACGGAGGAGATCCTCGGCGAGATCAGGGCGGAAGCCGTCCTTGCCGCACAAGTCATCGATCGCCATCGGGCCATGCTCCGCAGTCATCAACTGCAGAAGCAGCCGATCGACCTCAACGCAGTGATCCATGAAAGCCTCTCCCTCGTCGGCCACGAGATGAGGACGCGGCGGATCGAGGCGACGATCGATCTGTCCCCAGGTCCGTGCGTCATCGACGGCGATCAGGTGCTGCTGCAGCAGGTACTCGTCAACCTGCTCAGGAACGCGATGGACGCGCTCGCCGATTCGCCGCCGGCGAGTCGTCGTATCACGATACGAAGCGTGGTGCGGGCCGACGACGTCGAGGTGTCCGTGCGTGACACCGGAGCAGGATTGCCGGCAGAGATCATCGGCAAGCTGTTCACACCATTCCTCACGACAAAATCGCACGGCCTGGGGATAGGGCTGACGATCGCGCAGCGGATCGTCGAGGCGCATGCCGGGACCATCGTGGCCCACGACAATGTCGACGGCGGGGCCACTTTCAGCGTCACGCTGCCCCGCAGCGTGACGCCAGCCTCCTCGCAGAACGGCCGGACGCGGACGAGTCATAATGAAGACACCGCGTCCGGCGCCAAAGATGCTTAAGACGCCCGGCCGACTCCGCGTGCTGATCGCGGACGACAACCCCGGCGTCCTCAAGTCCGTTGCCCGGTTGCTGACCGCCGACCATGACGTCGTCGGCCTCGTCTGCAACGGAAGAGCGCTGCTCGAGGCCGCTCACCAGCTCCAGCCCGACATCATCGTGCTCGATCTGAGCTTCACGGACGTGGAAAGCCTGGAGGCGTGTCGTCTCATCACCCAACGAGATCCGCGGATCAAGGTCATCGTGTTCACGGTCCAGGATGATGCGGCGGTGAGGCAACGGGCTTTCGAGGCTGGGGCCGTCGCCTTCGTCAACAAGCTCGTTGCCGACGGTTTGCTATCGGCACTCGAGCGCCTGCACGACGACGAGCGTTGATGACGGCGGGGCGACCGCCCGCGGCTGACCTGGGACGTTCGGTGACCATCAATTACCTAGGAGCGTGAGAATGGCGACTGTCGTTGCTGCATTATCCATGTCCCTGGATGGTTTCATCGCGAATCCATCCGGAGATGTCGGCCCGCTATTCGACTGGTACTCGAACGGAGAAGTCGAGACTCGTTGGCCGGGAATGGGACTTGTGTCACACACGTCTCCCGCCAGCGCCAACTACCTCAAGAACACCATCGCGAGCGCCGGAGCACTGGTCGTCGG
>JBJMNM010000062.1:0-8596 GCA_045804305.1 Gemmatimonadaceae bacterium
CTTCTCGCCACACTCATCGGCCAGCTCGACCGCGGCCACATGTGGTTCGGCGCGCTGATCACGGGTATCGTGGAGCTCGGACTCGGGGGCTACCTGTTGAAACGGGGGATCGCGACGTACAGCGCCAGCTCGACATCCCTGACGCTGGCCGAAACGCGCCACGCGCTCAAGGACTCGGCGCGCTGGACTTCGCGGTAGAGCCGCTCGGGCCGGCTCCTCGAGACCGTTGGGAGGTTCGGATCGGCACGGATCACCGGATCGGCTCCGAGACGGAGCGGGTCTCCGCGCACAGCCGCCAGCCCCGCGACCTCAAAGAGGTGTTGTTTTGGGGTCGGCGGGACGCGACTCTGCGCCGAGTGTTGTTTCCGCGAGGATCCGCGGCTGTTCCGATCCGCGGAGATCCGCGATAAAGCAGTTCAACGACGTTATCGCGGATCCACGCGGAACACTGCCGCGGATCCACGCGGAAAACGGCACGCTCCGAGATCGAGCCCGTCTCCGCGGACCGCGTCCAGCCCCGCGACTCCAAAGTGCCTTCTTTTTTGGTCGCGGGGGTAGTCTCGTGCGCCGTGGCTGGCGGTGTTGGCGCTCGAGAAAGACATCATGGGGTCGAAACCGCGCGCCCGTATTTCCTGAGCGCCGAGAGCAGCCGATCCCGTGGCAACGCGTACACCCGTGCGTCGTTCGCGCCGACCATCGTGTCCGCCGCCAGCAAGGCGTTCACGATCGCCTCCTCCGTCGCCTGGATCGTTGCGGCGAAGAGTGGATTGATGCGCGCGTTCGGCAACATGGAGAGGTGCGCCACGCCGGTGTCGGCGCTGGTCCCGGGGTTCGCCGTGGAGAAAGCGACGAAGATGTCGCCCGAGCTGTTCTCGCCGCGCCCTCCCATGCGCCCGACGCCAAGCGCCGCGCGGGTAGCGATGCGCTTGAGCTGGTGCGGCAGCAGCGGCGCATCCGTGGCGACGACGATGATGATGGAGCCTTCACCACCAGGGCCGCCGGCACTCGCCCGATCGGGGAGGAGATCCGGAATCTCGGCGCCTACCGGCACGCCGGCGATGCGCAGCTCGGAGCGCGCGCCGTAGTTGCATTGCACCAGCACGCCCACGGTGTAGCCGCCTGCCGCGGCGGTCACACGCCGCGACGCGGTGCCGATGCCGCCCTTGAAGCCGTGACAGACCATCCCGGTGCCGCCGCCCACGTTGCCTTCGGTGACCGCGCCGCCGCGTGCGCCATCCAGCGCGCTCATCACGTGCTCCGGCTTCACGTGAAAACCGTTGATGTCGTTCAACCGGCCGTCGTACGTTTCGGCGACGACTGGCAGTCCCCATGGCTGCAGTCCGGGACGCCGCGTCTGCCACTGCAGGATCGCGTCCCGCACGACGCCCACACTATGCGTGTTCGTGATCGCGATTGGGCCCTCGAGGATGCCCGACTCCTGGAGCCAGGTCGTCCCCGTCATCTCGCCATTGCCGTTAAGCGTGAACCACGCGCCGTAGACGGGATCGGCAACGTCCCTGCCGCGCGGGTGCACGACCGTCACACCGGTGCGCACCGGCCCCTTTCCGACGACGAGCGGTCCGCTGCCGCTGATCAACGTGGTGTGGCCCACCTCCACACCGGCCACGTCCGTGATTGCGTCGAGCGGACCGGTGATGCCGCCGAGCAGCGCGCTCACCCCCAGCTCCCGTGCCCTGGGCTTCGCTGCGCTCGGCTGGGAGACCAGTGCGCTCGCCGGGATGCCGACCAGCGCGACGCCGACAACGATTGTGCGAAGCATTGCGGTCCTCAGTAGGGTAGGATGATGCCGTGTGTCGTCGCCGCACGCTTCGTGCAGCGCGAGAGTCGGAGCCATGGAGACATCATGCGCCGAATGATCGCTATCGCGGTCGCGCTGTCGTGTACCGCCGCCTGCTCGCGTCGGGACACGCCGGCGCGCGATTCCGCGCGACAACGGAGCAGCGCTGATTCTGCGGCGGCGCACGGCGCCACCGCAACCACCGCCAGGCCCGACACCGTCGTCCGGGTGACCACCATGTTCACGATCGCGAGCCCCGCCTTTCAGAGCGGCGACAGCATTCCGCGTCAGCATACCTGCGACGGCGCGGACACCTCACCCCCGCTCGGCTGGCTTGCGCCGCCCACCGGCTCGGCGTCGTTCGCGCTGATCGTGGAGGATCCTGACGCTCCGGGCGGCACCTTCATCCACTGGGTGCTCTACGACCTTCCGGGCGGAACCGCGTCGCTGCCGGAAGGCGTGCCGAAGAGCGGAGAGCTGCCGCAGCTAGGCGGCGCGAGGCAGGGGCGTACCAGCTTCGGGCGCACGGGATATGGAGGGCCATGTCCTCCTCCGGGTCCGGCGCATCACTACCATTTCCGGCTGTTCGCGCTCAACGCGAAGCTCGGACTCGCCGCGGGCGCCACGCGCGACCAGGTGATGACTGCGATACAGGCCCACGAGCTCGGTCGTGCGGAGCTCGTGGGCCTGTATGTGAGAGCGAGATAGGCGCGGCTAGCGCTTGATGGCGGTGCGGCGCACGAGCTGCCACTTGCCTTCGCGGTTTTCCGTCGTGCCCCCCGTCGTGACGAAGGTGCCACGAATCGTGTCGCCCACGAAGGTGCCGGTAAAGGTCGTGGTCACCTTGCACAGACAGTCGGGGGCGATGTAGGGCTCCAGGCTTCCCGTCAGCTGGCCACCCGGCGCCCAGTCGAAATCGACGCGCAGCGTTTGGGCCAGTCGCGTATGAGCGCGGTGCGCCGGACCCTGATCCGCCGGCTGCATCCGCTCACCCAGGGGGCTCAACATCGTCACGTCGCCGAACGAGTCGTCCTCACCCTTGCCGATGTAGAACTTGAGCGCGCCGCGCCGCGCGGATCCGCCGTTCCAGTACGAGCCGGTCCAGTCGCCGCTGAGGGACGCGGCCGCCACCGGCTCACCCTGGAGCAGCACGGGCATGGAATGGGATGAGCACGCGGTGAGACCGACGATGGCGAGCAAGCCGAGCAGGCGGTTCATCATTGCCTCCATGTTGTGAAACCCCGCCTCTGTGGCGGTAACATGAAGACGACCGGTCCTCCCTTTTAGTACAGCTCGCTAGATCGGACCTTTCGGCCGGCTACGATCGGGTGTTCGCGCGGTTTACAACCCGGAGTCCGGGCACGCTCAGACCGGCCAGAGCGGCCATGCTGAGGAGAAAACCGGGAAGGGAGCCATCTGGCTGCTCTGGAGCCTCGCGCGGCTTCGTGACAGAGGCAGCCGACGTCTGGTCTGCGACCCGCCTCCGCTCCGCCGCGGCGATCGAGTCCTGCCGCGCCGCGAATGGTCCCCACCGCTCGGCGTAGACGGCGATGTGGTAGTGGGGCGGGTTGCGCTCCCGGGTGACCTCGATCAAACCCTGGCGCTGCATGTTCTCGAGCGCCGTGTCGAACCACGTCCGCTGGGTGCTGCTCGCGGGAACGCGCAGATCCACCGCCATCCCAGCCGGGTGTACAGACAGCGCATGCGCGTTCTTGGGCTGCGCCGCTTCGGGGCGGGTGAGGCTCGTCACCACCAGGCGCTGACCGGTTGCCTCGTGGTACTGTGCGGCGAAGTACTCGACGAAGGACCGCACCTCGGGCCTAGCGAAGGGATACGAGACGCCGCTCAGCGTGAAGTCCGCACTGGCCGAGACAGGGACCAGCGCGCCGGCGGCGGCCAGACGCTTCACGTCGGCGGCCGTTCGCAGGAAGCTGTAGGACTCATCGACGGCTATCTCGTGCTGGCGCGCCATCTTGGCGGGGGTGCCCCTGAAGTCGGCGGCGACCGCGATGCGACCGGGAAGCAGGACGAAGGCCAGCGGGAGCCAGTTGCGTAACGTGCGGAGCATTGGACGGGTCCTCCTACCGAGTATCGTGGTTCGGCCGGTGATACACCTCACAAGGTGAAGTGGTGCATGCCAGGCTCATCTGTGGCGGTGGTTGGTGCCGGATTTGTTAGAATCCGCTCTTGACGACCGTTGTGCCCATGTAAACGTTTTCATCCGGCCGGAACACACTTCTCCAACCGTGACCGACTTCGCGCGTGGTGCACCGATGAGCGTCACGATCAAGGACGTCGCGCGGCTGGCCGGCGTGTCCGTGGCCACCGTGTCGCGGGTGCTCAACGCGAGCGCCCCCGTGCAGGCCGATACCCGGGCACGCGTGCTCCAGGTCGCCCGCGAGCTGCGATTCGCCCCCAACGGCGCCGCGCGCACCCTCAGCCGACGTCGCGCCGGCGCGCTCGGCGTCATCCTCCCCGATCTCTACGGCGAATTCTTCAGTGAGCTCCTCCGCGGCATCGATCAGGAGGCGCAGCGCGCGGGACACTCGCTGCTCGTCTCCAGCTCGCATCACGACTCGCGCGGAGTGGCCGCGGCCATTCGCGCGATGCGCGGACGCGTAGACGGCCTCCTGGTAATGGCTCCGGAGATTCCCGCGGAGGCGCTCGATTCCGCCCTCCCGGACGGCCTCCCGGTGGTGCTGCTCAATCGGGCGCCCGGGGTGGCCGCCGCGTCGGTGATGGTAGACAACTATGGCGGCGCCCACGAGATGACCCGGCATCTCCTGTCGCTCGGACACCGCCGCATCGGCTTCCTGGCGGGCGCGGCCAACAACGCGGATTCGGACGAGCGACAGCGCGGTTTCCTGGACGCGCTGCGCGAGGCGGGCGTACAGCACGATCGCGGACTCTGCGCGCGGGGCGATTTCGCCGAGGAAGGAGGATGGCGCGGGGCGCGTGCGCTGCTGGCCCTCGCGACGCCGCCCTCGGTGATCTTCGCGGCGAACGACGCCATGGCTGTAGGCGCCCTCAGCGCGTTGCGCGAAGCGGGGATCGATGTGCCGGCCGACATGGGCGTGGTGGGATTCGACGACATCCCGGTCGCGCGCTTTCTCCACCCCCCGCTCACGTCGGTGCGCGTCGGGATCGCGGCGCTGGGCGAGCGGGGTGCATCGCTGCTGCTCAGCACCATCACCGAGCGACCACCGCCGCCCGGGGCGCCTCGTCGCGATGTCCTTCCCACCGAGCTGGTAGTGCGCGCGTCATGCGGTGCCTTGGCCGTCACGTCACGCTCTCCGATCAGTGTTTCAACACCTTCCTAAGGTCTCGCTGCCATGAATTCAATCACTCAGCCTTACCCACGGCCAACGCCGCGCGCTGCTGGCCATCATTCTCCCTTCAGCCGTGCGCTGCGACTGTTAGGGGCAGCCGCGGTGTCGTCGGCGCTGCTGTCCGCTGGATCGCATCGCGGTCCCGCGGAGTCGCTCGAGTCGCTGTTGCTACCGACCGCAGCGCAGGCGCAGACCGTAACCGGCACCGTGCGCGGCTACGTGCTCGGTACTGGCGGAGCGCCCGTGAGCGATGCACAGGTGGCGGCCCGCAATACGGCCACGAATCAACAGCGCAGCGCGTCCACCTCGGCGGCGGGAGCCTACACGCTCGGCGGACTGCGTCCCGGCACGTACGAGCTCTCGGTGCGCCGCATTGGTTTTGCGCCGCAGACGCGAACCGTGCAGGTACAGGTCGGCCAGACGCTCGACGAGAATTTCTCCGTCGGCCAGACCGCAACGCAGCTCGGCACGGTGGTCGTCACCGCCACGGGTGGCGCCGCCGAGCGACGGACGTCGGAGGTGGCCACGAACGTCACCCAGGCGCAAATCAACAACCTTCCAACGTCCAGCCGCAACTTCCTCGATCTCGCCGCGCTTGCGCCAGGTGTGCGCGTCGATCCTGACCGTATCGACGGGGCGAGCAAGACGTTCTCGGCCGGCGCACAAACGCCACAGGCGATCAACGTCTTCGTCGACGGGGCGTCGTACAAGAACGACATCGTGGTCGGTGGCGTCGCGGGGCAGCAAGACAGCCGTGGCAATCCGTTCCCGCGCAACGCCGTGCAGGAGTTCCGCATCACGACGGCGAACTTCAAGGCCGAGTATCAGAAGGCGACGAGCGCGATCATCACGGCCGTCACCAAGTCCGGGACGAACACGTGGTCCGGCAATGCCTTCGCCGATGTGCAGAACCAGAGCTTCGTGGCGCTCGACACCTTCGCACGCGCGGCGCGGGTGACGAATCCCAACTTCGTCCGGCCGGACTACAGCCGATATCTCGTCGGCGTGAGCACCGGCGGACCGATCGTGACCGACAAGCTGTTCTTCTTCGGGTCGTACGAGGGCAACTACCAGAACCGGCAAGGCCGGCTCGCGCTCCAGGGCAATGTCGCACAGCTCCCGGCGTCCGTGCAGGCGCTGAATGGAGAGTCGAACACGTCGCCGTTCCGGTCCAACCTGCTCTTCGGCAAGCTGAGCTACAACCCGTCCGAGCGGCAACTGTGGGAGTTCACCGGGGACTTCCGTCACGAAACGGACATCCGCCGGTTCGGCGGACAGTTCGGGCCAATCCAGCGCTCGTATTCGGCCGGTGAGAACTTCCGCAACACCGTCGCGACGGGACGCGTCAAGCAGACACTCTACGGCGCGGAGAAGGTGAACGAGGCGCAGGTCAGCTATCAGCTGTACAAGTACAATCCTGATCCTTTGGACTTCACCACCGTCGGGCTGCTCTACGATGGCGACAACCGACTCGGTGGCGCGGATACCCGTCAGGACCTCCGCCAGGGGCGTACGTCGCTGCGCGACGACTTCACCTATACGGGCTTCAAGGCGGGCGGTGCGCACGCGATCAAGGTCGGCGGCAACTTCGATTACGTCACGTACGACATCAACAAGCAGTTGAACGAGAACCCCGTCTTCACGTTCAGCAACTCGAACAACAACGCGTTCCCCGTCAGGGCATTGATCGGCGTCGGCGACCCGAGTCTCAAGACGAACAACTCGCAAGTCGGCCTGTACGCGCAGGACGACTGGTCGCCCACGCCGCGCCTCACGTTCAACGCCGGCGTGCGGTGGGATTACGAGTCGAAGATGTTCAACACCAGCTACGTCACCCCGACTCCGGTTCGCGATTCGATCCTGGCGTACCAGAACCAGTTCCTGCTGAAGTTCGATGCGGCGAACTATCTCACCGATGGCACGCAGCGCAAGAACTTCCTTGGCGCCATCCAGCCGCGCCTCGGTGCGTCGTATGCGTTGGATGAAGCGCAGCGCACCACGGTGTTCGGTGGCATCGGCATCTTCTATGACCGGCAGGTCTACAACTCGCTGATCGACGAGACCTTCAGCCGGCAGCATCCGAATTACCAATTCCAGTTCGCCGCGACGGCAAGCCCCGGCGTGCTGGCATGGGATCCGAAGTATTTCAGCAAGGCCGGGCTGCTGGCGGCGCTCAGCGGCGGCCAGGCGCCACCGACGGAGGTGTTCCTCCTGCCCAACGATCTGAAGCCCCCGCGCTCCACCCAGTTCAACCTCGGCGTGCGACACGAGTTCGGCGGTTTCAACGCCGCGGTCACGTACACGGGCACGAGGAGCTTCAATGGACTGAGCTTCGAATGGGCCAACTTCGGGCTCACCAGCACTGGTGGCTGCTGCACCAGCATCAGCATCCCGGCCTACCGCAACGTGCTGGTGGCCAACAATACGATTCACACGTGGTACAACGCGATGTTGCTTCAGCTCGACCGGCCGTACCGGAACGACGGGAACGGTAGCGGGTGGGGCGCGGGACTGGCATATACCCTTGCGAAGTCGGAATCGGAGGGTGGGGATCTGTTCAGCTTCCCCCGCGTGCAGGCGTTCGGATTCACACGATACGAGATTCCGAACAGCGAGCGCCATCGCGTCGTGGCCAACGGCATCCTGGACATGCCGTGGGCGTGGGGCGTGCAGGCAAGCACGCTGATCACCCTGGGGAGCGGAAATCGAATCGCGGCGCAGGACTTTTCGGGACCACTACCATTCTTCAATCGCGGTACGGCGGAGCCGGAAAAGTTCAGCTTCCTGGTGCCGGGGAAGATCTGGGCGTACCGCAACGTGGACGTGCGGCTACGCAAGGACCTTCTGCCGCTGCGCGGCCAGCGAGTGGCCATCACTGCAGACGTATTCAACGTCCTGAACTTCAACAACTATGGCTGCTTCAACGACGTGGCGTTCACCAACGAGAATGGTGTGCGCACAGCCAACCCCAGCTTCGGCCAGGGTGGATGTGTCATCGCCGATGCACGGCGTCTGCAGCTTGGCGCAATGTACGATTTCTAGTACGAGCGTGCGCCGTGCACCCGGCAAGGTGGGTGCACGGCCGCGACTCGTGGCGGGTGTCCTCGCTGCCAGCATCGCGGCAGGGGGGTGCGCCGGCGCGACGGTCACGGGGCCGTCGGCGTCGGCAGTCGGATATCAGGCATCGGCTCCTGAGCAGGCGTTCCTCGACACTCTCTCCCGCCGCACGTTCAATTTCTTCTGGGAGACGACGAACCCGCGTAACGGGCTGACCCCCGATCGGTGGCCGACGAAGTCGTTCTCGAGCGTGGCCGCGGTGGGATTCGCGCTCACCGCCTACCCCATCGGTGTGGAGCGCGGATGGGTGAGCCGCGACGCGGCGCGCGAGCGCGTGCTCACGACGCTGCGTTTCTTCTGGAAGGCGCCACAGGGCGCCGAGGCGACCGGCGTCACGGGATATCGAGGCTTC
>JBJMNM010000063.1:0-2734 GCA_045804305.1 Gemmatimonadaceae bacterium
AATCGCGCGATCCCCGAGAAGCTGATGGGTCACTCGCCGGCCGGCATCTTCGGCTACACGCACATGCTGGGCGGGTATGCGGGTGGCCAGGCGGAGTACGCACGCGTGCCCTTCGCCGACGTGGGACCGATCAAGATTCCAGACGGCCTCACCGACGAGCAGGTGCTCTTCCTGTCCGACATCTTCCCCACCGGCTACATGGGTGCCGACATGGCGGAGGTCAAACCGGGTGACGTGGTGGCCGTGTGGGGATGCGGGCCCGTCGGACAGTTCGCCATCGCCAGCGCCTACCTGCTCGGCGCGGAGAAGGTGTACGCGATCGACCGGTTCCCGTATCGCCTGCAGATGGCGCGTGAGAAGTGCGGTGCCATCACGATCAACTACGAGGAGGTGGACAGCGTCGTCGAGACGCTCACGGAGCTCACCGGCGGCCGTGGCCCCGATGCGTGCATCGACGCGGTTGGCATGGAGGCGCATGGCCATGGCTTGGCATACGCGTTCGATCGCACCAAGCAGGCGCTGAAGCTCGAGACCGATCGGCCGATCGCGCTGCGCGAGGCGATCATGTCCTGCAGGAACGGCGGTCGCATCTCGGTGATCGGGGTGTACGGCGGCTTCGTGGACAAGTTCCCCATGGGATCGCTCATGAACCGGTCGCTCACCATGCGCACCGGGCAATGCCACGTGCAGAAGTACATGCCCATCCTGCTCGACCGGATCCAGCGCGGTGACATCGATCCGAGCTTCGTGATCTCGCACACGATGAACCTCTCCGATGCCCCGAAGGGATACGAGATGTTCCTGAACAAGGTGGACCACTGCGAGAAGGTCGTGCTGAAGGCCTAGCCGCACGGGGTGGCGAAGCGGGTGGCATGCGGCCAGTATGTTCGCCGTGTATGCCGCCCGCTTTTTTTCGCTCATCGCCCGTGCGTTCCTGCTGGCGGTGCGCCGATTCCACCGTTGACCACCCGACACCATCGGAGATCCCCATGTGGCGCGAGTTCAAGGCGTTCATCCTGAAGGAGAACATCCTCTCGCTCGCCCTCGCCGTCGTGATCGGCGGTGCGCTGGCGAAGGTCGTGAGCGCGCTGGTGGCGGACTTCATCATGCCGATCGTGACGTTCGCGGTCCCGGGAGGGGCATGGCGCACGTGGACGGCGAGCGCGGGACCGGTCACGTTCGGGATCGGTGACTTCCTCGGCGTCCTGATCGACTTCGTCATCATCGCCTTCGTCGTCTGGCGTATCAGCAAGGCCTTCATCAAGCCGTCGCCCACCGCGCCCGTGCGGAACTGCCCGTTCTGCAAGCTGTCCATTGACATGACCGCCTCGCGCTGCCCGCACTGCACGAGTCAGCTCACGGCTGCCTAGATATAAATATCAATTGATATTGCTTTGCGACTGAACCGCGACCGCCAGCGAACGGCAACGGGCGTTCGGCGCCGAGCGCGGCTGCACGCGAATTGCCTGAACTCGCCATCATGGCGACCTCGGCACGACGTGGCTCCTCCATCACGATCCCCGCGAACGAGCGCGACGTCGAGCTCACGCTCGCGGGGCGTCGAGTCCGGCTCACCAATCTCTCCAAGCTGTTCTGGCCCGCCGCCGGGATCACCAAGCGCGATCTGCTCCAGTATTACGCCGACGTCTCGCCCTATCTGCTGCCGCACCTGACCGATCGGGCGATGGTGATGAAGCGCTACCCGAACGGCGCGGCGGGCAAGTGCTTCTTCATGAAGCGCGTCCCGGAGCCGCATCCCGACTGGATCGAGACCTGTCGCATCGACCACAAGTCCGGCAACGTGATCGACTTCCCCATGGTGCAGGATCTCGCGTCGCTGCTCTGGGTGGTGAACCTCGGATGCATCGATCTGAATCAGTGGTACGCCCGCTGCGACGACGTCGATCGCCCCGACTACCTGCACTTCGATCTCGATCCGGTGAAGGGCGTCAAGTTCCCCAAGATCCTCGCGGCCGCCCTCGTCGTGCGCGAGGCGCTCGACGCGCTCGGCATGGCCCCGCTCGCGAAGACCACTGGCTCCTCGGGCGTGCACATCTACGTCCCCATCGTGCGCGGGCCGACGCAGAAGCAGGTGTGGACCTTCGCGAAGGCGCTCGCCCAGACACTCGCCGACAAGTATCCAAAGCTGCTCACCGCCGAATACCGAATCGCGGCGCGGCCCGCAGGGCGCGTGCTGGTCGACTACAATCAGAATGCCTGGGGGCGCACGCTCGCCTCCATCTACTCCGTTCGCCCGAAGCCGCTCGCCACCGTCTCCACGCCAATCACCTGGAAGGAAGTGGAGAAGGGCATCGCCCTCAGTGACTTCCGCATCGACAACGTTCCCGCGCGACTTGGCAAAGTGGGCGACCTCTGGAAGCCGCTCCTCGCCACTCGCGGTCGCTTCCGGCTCGAGGAGGTGCTGTGAGCCTCCCGCTGCCGCGTACCTACGAGCCGATGGAGGCGAAGCTCGTGGACGAGCTGCCCACCGGCGACGACTGGCAGTACGAGCCCAAATGGGATGGCTTTCGCTGCCTCGCCTTCCGGGACGGCGACAAGATCGATCTCATGTCGAAGGCCGGGAAGCCGCTCGCACGCTACTTCCCCGATCTGGTCGAAGCCCTCAGCCGTGTGAAGGCCCAGCGTTTCGTGCTCGACGGCGAGATCGTCATCCCGCACGACGGCTCACTCTCCTTCGACGAGCTGCTGCTGCGCATTCACCCCGCCAGGAGTC
>JBJMNM010000064.1:0-5203 GCA_045804305.1 Gemmatimonadaceae bacterium
GAGCGTCACGTACGAGCCGACGTAGGCTATGGGATGGTTGTCGGAGTAGTCGAGCGTGGCGATGCGCGGGGGATGGATCGTCCCGTCCGTGTCGAGGTCGACGAAGAGCTCCACGCCATGATCCCAGTACTCGAAGGGCAGCTCACCCTCCACGCCGGCGTACCGGGCGTAGGTGAGCGATGACACCGTGAAGAGGGTGCCGTCGATCGCATACGACTGCGCCACTCGCACGTGCTCGGCGGCGGGGAGGTCCGTCTGGTTGGCGCGTGTCGTCACCGCGTAGTCACCCTGCGCATCTGACAGCCAGGCGCCTTCGCCCTCCAGGGAGCGCAGGTACCACTCGCTCCATCGCCCGCGGTCATGCTCGTAGACGATGCGGCCGATCACGATGAACGCGAGCTTGCCGTACCGCCCTTCCGTCCCGAGCTGGATGGGTGAGCTGCTCGCTGGTATCTCGCTTTCGGTGCCGACCTTCTCGAGGTCGACGTCGCGGCGCACGAGGATCGAGTGGCAGTACGGGCAGGTCGTCTGAACGGCACCGGCCCAGCGGAAGTGGATCGCTGCACCGCAGTTGGGGCAATTGGCAGATTTGGCCGTCATGCCTGTGGCATCATCGACTCATACCAGCGACAGCGGAGCTGGTCTGCCGTAAACTCGCTCGATGCGCTGCACTTCTACGGAGCGCGCCTCCAGCGCCTCGGCCAGCCGTTCGGCGAACGGCCACGACGGGCGCGGGGCACAGCAGAAGAGGTTGAGGCAGAGCGACGCGTGCTCCGGGAAGGTGTGGAGCGTGAGATGCGACTCGGCGAGCAGCAGCATGCCGGTGATTCCGCCCGGCGACGGGAACACATGCCACTGCCCGTCACCAATCGGGTTCAGTCCGAGCTCCATCACCATGCGATCGCACAGCCGCATCAACACTGGCTGGTCGGCCAGCAGGCTGGCGTCGCAACCGAATGCTTCCACGATCCACTCTTCGCCCCGGACGAGTGGCGACGGCGCGATGCTCACCCCTGCGCACCACCACACTCGGGGCAGAACTTCGCGGAGCGCGGGATCGACTTGCCGCACGCGACGCAGAATTTCGTCGCGCTCGCGGACGCACCCGCGGCGCCGGCGGCGCCCTGATCGGGCAGCGCGGTGGGCGTGGCAGGCGACGTCTTTTGCGCGGCGTCGCCGCCGGTGGCGACCTGATTGAGCGCGTCGTTCATGGCCTTTCCCATGGCCATCCCGGCGCCGAGTCCGACTCCGAGTCCAGCAGCGCCGCCGCCGGGATTGGCCGCGGCGGTGGGGATGGCCTGCGCGGCCTGATACTGGGTGTAGTCCCGCAGGTTGCCCGCCATGTTCATCCCGATCCGTTCGTCGAGCTTGCGCTGCAGCTCCTCGGGCAGCGAGAGACTCTCCACCGCGAACGAATCCAGGGCCAGGCCCAGCTCGTCGAAAGTTGGGCGCATCTGCGCGCCGATCTGCACGCCCAGCTCGGACAGGTTCGCCGCCATGTCGAGGAAGGGAATACTCGACTTGGCGAAAGTATCCGTGATGCGCGATACCATGGTGTTGCGGAGATGGCCTTCGAGATCGGCGACCGTATAGCTATCGCGGGTGCCGCTCACCTTCTGATGAAACAGCACGGGATTGGCGACGTGATAGCTGTACAGCCCGAACCCGCGCATCCGCACCATGCCGAAATCCTTGTCGCGCACGGTGATCGGCTGCTGCGTGCCCCACCGCTGATCCGTCTGGATGCGCGTGGAGAAGAAGTAGACGTCACTCTTGAAGGGCGATTCGAAGCCCGTGTACCAGTGCTGGAGGTTGGTCAGCAGCGGGAGGGTCTTCGTCTCGAGCGTGTACAGCCCCGGACCGAAGGCGTCCGCGATCTTCCCTTCATTGACGAAGAGGGCCATCTGGGATTCGCGGACCGTGAGCCGAGCGCCGTACTGGATCTCCATGTCGCGCATCGGATAGCGGGTGGCGAGCACACCATCGCCCTCCTCGGTCCATTGAATGACGTCGATGAGCTGCTTGCGCAGGAAATCGCCGAGCGACATGGGGCCTCCTGAAGGATGGATGCGCGGCACTTGCCGGCGCCTCACAATCTGGCGTCTGGATGCGCCCACGCAATGCGCCTAGCTTTCGGACGCCGTCGCTTCCCCTCCCTCCCCACCGGAGCTCCCATGCGCCATCCATTCCGCACCCGTGCATCCCGGGTCGCGGTCTCGCTGATTGCCGCCCTCGCCGCGGCACCGTTCGCCTCATCGCTGCTCGCGCAGCAGGCCACCACCACTGCCACCGTCCGCGGCACTGTCGTCGGCGCGGACAACGCTCCGATCGCCGGCGCGTCCGTGGTCGCGACCAATGCCGCCACGGGCACGCGCCGCGGCGGGCAGACGGACGATCGGGGCCGATACACGATCCCCTTCCTCGACCCCGGCACCTACACGCTGCGCGCACAGCGCATCGGCTTTCGCCCCACCGAGCGCATCGGCCTTCGCGTGAGCCTCGGCCAGGTGGAGACGCAGGACTTCCGCCTCGAGAACTCGGCCACGCAGCTCGGCGCCATCGTGGTGACCGGTACCACGCCGCTCATCGAGGCCACGAAGACCGGCACGAGCACGCGGATCCTCGAGGAGCAGCTCCGCCAGCTGCCCACCTCGGATCGCAACTTCAAGAACCTCGTCGTGCTCACACCGGGGTCGAGCGACGTCGGCGCAACGGGCGCCGGCGGCGGGCAGTCGATCGGCGGCGGACGCACCGCCTCGTCCAACCTGTTGATGGACGGCGTGAACAACAACGAGAGCTACTTCGGCGGCGACGCGCGCGGTGGCGACCGGCTGCCCTTCTCTTATTCCATCGAAGCGGTGAAGGAGATCCAGGTCATCACAGCCGGTTACGACGTGGAGCGCGGCCAGTTCACCGGCGGTACCGTGAACGCCGTGACCAAGTCGGGCACCAATGCCTTCACGGGCAGCGTGTTCGACTACGAGCGCGGCGACAAGCGGTTCGGCCTCAAGCTCACGGGCAACGACTTCCTTGGCCGAGCGCCGCGCAATTACGCGCGTCAGCAGTACGGCGGCTCGATCGGCGGCCCGATCATCAAGGACAAGCTGCACTTCTTCTTCACGCTCGATCGCCAGGTGGGGAATGAGCCCAAGCCGGTGCTCCAGACGGGCACCGATGCGGCGTCCATCCGCGCGTCGGGCATCAGCCCGGACACGCTCGCCAAGCTGATCAGCATCGCGAAGACGACGTATGGCTACGATCTCGGGCAGGAGATCGGTGCATTCAAGCAGAACATCGACGAGTCCGCGTTCTTCGGCCGTATCGACTGGCAGATCAACGACCGCCATACCCTGACGGTCCGCGACAACTACCTGAACTTCCAGCAGACGAACGACCGGCTCACCATCTCGCCGTCCACCAACGAGACGACGTCGAACGCGGGACCGTACAAGGAGAAGACGAACAGCGCGGTCATCGCGCTCACGTCGGTGCTCTCGCCGCGCTTCTCGAACGAGCTCCGCGCACAGATCGCCAACGATCGCAAGCCGCGCCCCTCCAATCCGTCGCTGCTGGGCGGACCCATCCCGCAGGTGCGCATCGGCGGGCTCGTGGCGAATCCCGCCGATGGCGGCGCGAACGTGACCACGGCGGTGTTCTTCGGCTCGGATCCGGTGCTCCACGCCAACAACCTGGAGCAGGACACCTACGAGCTGATCGACAACCTCCGCTACACGCGCGAAAACCACACGATCAAGGTCGGCACGGACCTCAACAAGGTCCACGTGTTCAACGACTTCTTCTTCAACGGGCTCGGCTCGTTCAGCTACAACAGCCTGGCGGACTTCCAGAATCGCCTGCCGGCGAGCTTCACGCGCGCGCTGCCATTCACTCCCACCTCGGGGAACCCCGTCGCGCTGTTCGACGTGTACGAGGCGGCGGTGTATGCGCAGGACGAGTGGCAGGTTACGCCGAAGCTGTTCGTCACCTACGGGCTCCGATATGACGTGAGCCGGTTCCCGACGACGCCCGCGGTCAACCCGCTGCTGAACTCGGCCGTGCTCGGCATTCGCAACGACGTGCAGCCGTCGGACCACAACAACATCGCGCCCCGTTTCGGCTTCACCTACGATCCGGGCGCCAATGGCGAACAGGTGATCCGCGGCGGCTCCGGGCTCTTCTTCGGTCGCGCGCCGTACGTGCTGTACGGGAACACGCTGTCGAACACCGGGCTCACGCAGCTCGACCTCAACTGTGTGGGTGCCACTGCCACACCGCAGCCGGATCTCGCCGCCTACGCGCAGAACGCGAGCACCATCCCGAGCACTTGCGTGGGTGGCGGCGCGGCCGCGGCGTCAAAGGCGTCGCCCGTCGTGTTCTCCCCGGACTTCCAGCAGACGCAAGCGTGGAAGAGCAACCTCGCCTATGATCGCCTGATCGCGCCCAACTGGCGTGTGACGCTCGAGGGCGTGTTCACGAGCACGACCAACGACTACGTGGTGCAGGACGTCAACCTCGATCCGACGACGCGGTTCACGATCGAGGGCGGCATCCCGGTGTTCCAGACCGCGGCGTCGATTCCGACGACCGGCACCAATGCGGGGCGCCCGAACATCAGCAACACCCGGCGCGACGTGAACTTCAACAACGTGTTCGTGCAGTCGTCGAAGGGCGAAGCGAAGTCGGCGCAGGGAATCGTCCAGGTGAATGGCGTGACGGCGTGGGGTGGCGTGCTCGCGAGCTACACCTATGACCGGACGCGGGACTACAACTCGTCGTCCTGCTGCATCGCCGGCGGCGACCTGTTCAACAGCGGGCGCACCTTCGGCAACCCGAACGACTTCGGCGGCCAGTACGCGCGGGCGGGCTACTCGCGCACGCACAGCATCGTCTTCTCGCCCACGGTCACCCTGCCCTACGGGTTCCAGCTGAGCGGCATCTATCGCGGCTTCTCCGGGCTGCCGTGGACGCCGATCTACGGCAGCGACATCAACGGCGATGGCGTGACGAACGACCGCATGTACGTGCCGACCGAGGCGGAAGTCACGGCGCCGGGCTTCATCGCGTTCTTCCACAACCCCGCGCAGGGGCTCGACAGCGCGACGCAGCGCTCGCAGTTCGCGGCGGCGATCCAGAACAACGCGTGCCTGTCCGAGAATCGCGGCAGCGTCATCTCGCGCAATTCCTGCAAGAATCCCTGGCAGAA
>JBJMNM010000065.1:0-4549 GCA_045804305.1 Gemmatimonadaceae bacterium
ACGGTCCAGCTCCCCCGCGCTCGCGTCGCACGAGAGCCGCGCCACCTCCGCGTCGCATGCCTGGATGGCGTCGAGCAGATCATGGGCCGTGGTGGCAAGCGTGCCGCGCAGGTCGGCGCCCACCGCCGGGAGGAGCTTCGCCAGCTCCGAGATCGCGAGCGCGTGCTCGGCTGGCGAGTCGCCCGCTGGCGAGTAAACGATGCCTGTGCGCGGCGTGAGCACACGCGCCACGGTCGGCGCGTCCCAACCGCGCGCCGGCGTGGTGGCGCCGAAGAGCACGCGGACCGTGTCGGGCAGGGACAGTCGGCGCTGCAGCGCCCACGCGAACGCGGCCGCGAGGCCCGCGACCGTCAGAAGAACCAGCGCCACCTCCACGCGCTCGAATGCCTGACGGACCTCGGAGCGCGGGGCGCCCGAGGTGGCCATCACCCACTCCCGCAGCAGGATCATCGTGGGGAGCGCAACGATGAATGCGCTCAACAGCGCACGCACCGCACGAGCCGGCCAGGGAAGCCGCGCCCACAGATCGCTTGGACGTCGCAGCGATCGCGGCCACCACATCCCCCACCATTCGGGCGGCCAGAAGGCGATCCGTGTGAGCTCGCGCAGCGTCATCCCGTCGCCGGCGACGTTCCAGAGCTGCAGCGCGAGCCCCGCCGGCACGAGCAGCGCGATGAGCACGAGCAGAGCGCGGTCGCCGATCGATCGGAAGGGAGTGGCCGCGAGCCCGGTCCACAGCGCGGCCCAGATGAGCGCGTAGGGGCCGAACACCGGCAGCTCGCGCACCGACTCGGGCAGCGGAGCGCCCTCGCTCGACGCGCGCGCCAGAGCATCCCGCATCGCGCGCGCACTCTGCCAGCGTTGCGCCGGTTCGCGCGCGAGGCTCCGCATCACGACGGCCGCGAGCTCCTTCGGCACGGACGGAGCGACCGTCTCCAGAGCCGGCGGTTCGTGCGTGAGCCGACGATACATCACCTGCTCCGCGCCCACGCCGGAGAACGGCTCCCGACCCGCCAGCATGGCGTAGCCCACCGCGCCGAGCGAGTAGATGTCGCTGCGCTCGTCGACCTCGATCGTCCCGAGCGCCTGCTCGGGCGACATGAAGTGCGGCGTGCCGACCACGAGCCCTGTCGCCGTCAGGCTGTCACCGCCGCCCGACACCTTGGAGATGCCGAAGTCGGCCAGCACCGCCCGCCCGGAGTCGGCGTCGAGCAACACGTTCGCCGGCTTGATGTCACGATGGACGACGCCATTGCGGTGCGCGCACTCCAGCGCGTCGGTGAGCTCCATCAGGATGCGATGCGCATCCACGCTTCCGAGTCGTCCCTCCACGCGCAGCCGCTCGGCGAGCGACACGCCGCGCACGTAGCCCATCACGAAGTACCAGGTCCCGCTCACTTCGCCGAAGGTGTGCAGCGGCAGGATGCTCGGGTGCGAGAGCTGCGCGACCACCCGCGCCTCGCGTCGGAACCGCTCGCGGAGATTCTGCGCCTCCGCCAGCTCGGGGCGCAGCACCTTGACCGCCACGAACCGCTCGAGCGCGCGCTCCCGCGCGAGATACACCGTGCCCATCCCACCCTGCCCGAGTGGACGAAGGATCTCGTATTGCTGCCCCAGTGCACCGGCGAGCATCGACTGGAGTGCGGCGTCACCGGCGGTGCGCGCGATGGCGGCGCGCGCCGCGGGAAAGCTGTCGGAGCCGTCCGCAACGGCGAGCAGCGATTGGAGCTCGTTGCGGAGCGAGGTGTCATACTGCTGCAGGCGATCGACGAACGCGGCCCGCTCCTCCGGCTCGAGCTCCATCGCCTCGGCGAAGAGCGACTTGACGCGCTCCCACTGCGAGCCGGTCATGCGCTCGCGAGCTCCCGACGAAGCCAGGCACGGGCGAGCGCCCACTCGCGCTTCACCGTGGCCGGCGACACGGACAGCGCTTCGGCGCACTCCTCGATCGTGAGCCCGGCGAAGTAGCGGAGCTCCACGAGGCGCGCCTGAGCAGGGTCGAGGAGAGCGAGCCGCTCGAGTGCGTCATGCAGCGCGAGCACGTCGGCGTCCTCGCCGTCGTTGGACGCGGCCAGGGCATCGCCGAGGGTGATGCGCTGCGCGCCGCCGCCGCGCTTCGCGGCCTGCCGCGCGCGTGCATGATCCACGAGGACGCGGCGCATCACCTCCGCGGCGATGCCGAAGAAATGGGACCGGTTCCGCCACTGCACCCGCTGCTGATCGACCAGGCGAAGGTACGCCTCGTTGACGAGCGCCGTCGTCTGGAGGGTATGCTCGTGTCCCTCGCGACGCATCGCGCGCGCCGCCTGCCGGTGGAGCTCGGCGTACACGGCGGGGATCAGACGGTCGGCGGCCGACCGCTCGCCACCACTCCACTGGAGCAGCAGCGCGGTGACATCTGGTGGGCTCTCTGGCTCTGGTGGGTCGCGCGGCGGCGCCATACGACGGAATGCGGGAGGCGGGAAGCGTTCGGCGTTCGCCCTTCCGCGACGTTAGGGGCGGTCGGCGAGCGCGTCAAGGAACCGCCGGCGACCGGCGTGAGCCGATTCGATCGGCGATTGCGCGTTCCCGGGTAAGGCAGTCAACCCGACCTCACCCAGGAGCCATCAGATGCGCCATTCCGCCGCCGTTCCGGCCCGATCCGACGATTCGCCACGCCTTCACCCGCCGCGACTTCGCCTGACGGACGACCGCCGGCCACTCACCGGCGTGACGTATGACTCCGAGAACTACGCGATGCTCAATCGCCCCATCGAGACGGGCCGGCACTTCCGGCGCATCGCGCGGCATCTCGCGCCGCGCCCGGAGCAGCGCCTTCTCGAAGTGGGCTGTGGACGAGGGTGGCTCACCCAGCGCGTGCAGCAGCACTGCCCTGCCACGTTCGGGGTCGACGTCAACCCACGCTCCATTGCCCACGCGGTGGCACCGAACCTCTCGGTGATGGACGCGGTCGATCTGCACTACGACGACGAGCAGTTCGACCACGTATTCTCGTTCCACGCGATCGAGCACATCGCCGACGCCGACGCGGCGCTCCGCGAGATGCGCCGCGTGCTCGTACCCGGCGGACGTGCCCTGCTCGTTTATCCGGCCGAGCCGATTCGCGGGCTCTATGCCATGCCGGGCGCCTGGATTGGCTTCGGCAACCCACTGCTCGCGCGCCAGCTTCACCTGCACAAGTTCACTCCGCGACGGATGCGCCGTCTGGCGGCCGAGTGCGGCCTTGCGCACGTCGCGAGCACGCTCGACCTGCTGGTCACTCCGCAGTTCGTCACGGTGCTCGAGAAGAGGCCGCACCGCGCATGAGGAATGGCCGGCGCCATGCCCTGCGCGTTACGGTCATCGCGGGCATCGTCGCGCTGCTCGTCGCGTTCGCGCGAGGAGTGGATTGGCGCGCGGTCGTCACGGTCGCGCGCGCGGCCGACACGCTGCTCCTCGCGGCGGCGCTCGTGTGCAACCTCGCGTCGCTGACGCTCAAGGGCGTGCGCTGGTGGGTGTTTCTCAAACCACTCGGTGTGCGCTCGTTGTCCCTCGTGCTTCGCGCCACCTTCGCCGGCGCTTCCCTCAACAACCTGCTCGTGGCGCAGGGCGGCGAAGGCGCGCGCGTGCTGATCGTGTCGCGCGCCAGCGGCGTGTCGAGCGCGCACGTGCTGGCCGCGCTGGCCGTGGAGCGGGCGCTCGACGCGGTGAGCTATCTCGTGCTGCTGGGTGGCGCGGCCTGGCTGCTCCCCATCCCCGAGCACGTCGCCCGCTGGCGTATCGCCGGCAGCATGCTCCTCCTGGCGGCGACGGTCGCGCTCGTCGCGCTCGGTGTCGTTGCCCGGCGCCCCCGACGCATACCGCCCGCGCCGCCCGCGCCGAGCGTGCCGAGCGTGCCGACCTACCTGCGCCGCTTCGCGCGGGGCGTCGCCGAGGTCGGCTCGCCGCGCCGCATCGTCCTCGCGCTCGTCATCTCGTTCGCGGCGTGGGCGCTCCAGGTTGCGACCTACCATCTCACGGTCGTGGCGGTCCACCTTCCGCTGCCGGTGGCCGGCTCCGTGGCCGCCATGCTGGCCGTGGGGATCAGCTTCCTCGTGCGCGCCACCCCAGGAAACGTCGGCGTGTTCCAGGCTGTCTATGCACTCACCGTGCGCTCGTTCGGCATCTCCGGGAGCGACGCCGTGGCAGCCGCGCTGCTGATCCAGGCCGTGCAGGTGCTGCCCATCCTCTTGTTAGGTTCTCTCGTGACGCCTCGGCTCGGTCGGCAGATGGTTCGATCGGTCGATGGAGCGTCGCGCCTGTGACTCGGCACATGCAGGCACTCCACGAGCGGGCGCGGCCCTTGCCCTTGTGCGGATCCGCCACGCTACCTCTGCCCCCGCCTCGTGCCACAGCCCAGTCGCGCAGTCCCGAACTTCACCTTCTGGCGCCGTACCTGGGAGGGTGCGCAGGCGATGTTGATGCGGTCCGATTGGCCGGCGAACCTCGCCTCGCGGTTCATCCAGCCGTCGATGGTGGCTCGCGAGCAGACCTTCGACCTCCTGAAGTCGCTGGGCTCGGCGCGCACCAT
>JBJMNM010000066.1:0-3308 GCA_045804305.1 Gemmatimonadaceae bacterium
CGCCATGGCCGGGTAGGTGGACAGCTGACTCACGATGCCGTTGCGATGTGCCGTCTGGATCACGTTCGAGATCCCGACCGTCTGGCTCACACGCACCGCCGCCGCGTTCGAGGACACGGCAAGGGCCTTCGCGAGGGTGATCGTCCCGATGTAGCTGTCGTCGTAGTTGGCGGGGCGCCAGACCTGCCGGCCCTGCGCGACCTCTACCGGCTCATCGTCCACGAGGGTAGCCGGCGTCATGCCGGAACGAAGCGCGGCCGCGTACACGAACGGCTTGAACGCCGAGCCGGGCTGCCGCTTGGCGTTGAACGCGCGATTGAACCCGCGCTTGCTGCGACGGCCGCCCACCAGTGCGCGGATGTCGCCGGACCGCGGATCGAGCGCGACGAGCGCACCCTGCGCCGGATCGAGCACGCGACTGCCGGCATACTGGGTCTCGCGCGTGACGGCTACCGCCTGTCGCAGCACCGCGCGATCGGCCGCGCGCTGCGCGTTGAGGTCGAGCGTGGTGTAGACGGTGACGTCGCCGTTCTTCAGGGCATCGGGCAGAATGGAATCGATGAAGACGCGCACCGCGTCGAGCGCAAGCAGCTCGTTGCTGGTGTCGGGCCGCCACTCGTCCGCCGCGATGCGGAGCGGCACGCTCGCGGCGCGCGTCGCCTCGGCCTGGCTCAGGTAGCCAGCGTCGCTCATGAGCGAGAGCACGAGGTTGCGGCGCTTGAGTCCCCGCTCGTAGTGATCGCGCGGCGTATAGATACTCGGGCCCTTGGGCAGCGCGGCAAGCATCGCTCCCTCGGTGACGGAGAGCTGGCTCACGTGCTTGCCGAACAGGTCGCGACTCGCCGCCTCCACGCCGTTCATGCCGTTGCCGAGGTAGATCAGATTGAGATAGAGCTCGAGGATCTGATCCTTGCTCAGCTCACCTTCGATCAGGCGCGCCAGCCGCAGCTCGATGAGCTTGCGACGCAGCGTACGGCCGTAGCGCTTGTTCACCAGGAACGAGTTGCGCGCGACCTGCATGGTGATGGTGCTGAACCCCTCGCGCACACCGCCATGGCGGACGTTGCGGGCGGCAGCACGAAAGAACCCGCGCCAATCGAGGCCGTTGTGCTCATAGAAGCGCCGGTCTTCCGTGGCCAGGAACGCCGCTCGCACGTGGGCCGGAATATCGGCCAGCGGCACGTTGACGCGGCGCACCACGGCGACCCGCCCGAGATAGCGGTCGTTCTGATCCACGATCCGGCCCCCCTCGCCGGGACGGAAGGCGCGGATCTCGCTCCGGCTGGGGCAGCCCTCGAACCCACAGGTTCCCAGCCACGCGTCGAACAGCACGAGGCCGACGCACGCGACGACGAGTGCCGTGAGCGACCGCCACCGTGCACGCATCCACACGCGAGCTGGCTCCCCCGGCGCATGGAGCCGCTGGCGGAAGACCTCGATTCGCTGTGACAGCCAGTTGGTGATTTCAGTCACTGTGGCGATGGTATCTATGTAGTGGTACGCGTGGTGCGGAGGCAGGTTTCCGGCCGCGGCCTCGAGGGGAACCGAAATGCCCGAGGATGGGTCCGCCGAGAGGTCGCTATTATTGCCATGAGCCGTTCCGCGCCCAGCCCCCTGTCTTGTCACCCCGAAGGCCGAAAATGGATCGCCGCCTGCTCCTGCTTCCGCTCCTCATCGCCGCGTCCTGTGGGCGCGGAGACGCCCCGGCCGGCCAGTCTGCCGCCGGAACCAACCGCGATTCAGCCGCCGGCTCCGTCGCCACGACACCCAACGCGCCGGGCGGTGCGTCGTCGACGGCAGCATCACTCACGGCATCACCCACGGCATCACCCACGGCATCACCCACGACGACAGGCTCCCCGCTCCCCGCGAATCCACAGGGTCGGATTCCCGTGCTGGAATACCATGTCATCGGTGGGGACAAGAACTCGCTCTACACGCGGACGGTCGCCAGCTACAGGAACGATCTCGAGACCGCCTACAAGCTGGGCTACCGGCCGATCACGATCTCGCAGATGCTCGACAAGGACTTCCGCGACGTGCCGCCGGGAATGTCGCCGGTGGTCGTGGTGTTCGACGATGCGTCCGACTCGCAGTTCCGCTACATCGAGAGAGACGGCAAGCTCGTGGTCGATCCCACGAGCGGCCTGGGAATCTGGGAGGACTTCGCGAGGACCCATCCCGGCTGGAAGCCACGCGGGGTGTTCTGCCTGCTGAACGGCGCCGCGGCGGGCCACAACTTCTTCGGCGACAACCCGAAGTACGGAGGACAAAAGAAGGAGTGGCGATTCCAGAAGGTGAAGTACCTCGCCGATCAGGGCTACGAGCTGTGTGATCATACGGTGTGGCACGCGCGGCTGGACAAGTTTCCCGACGCCGTCGTGCAGGAGCAGATCGCGCGAAACCTCATGGGCATCGATTCCGCGGTCCCCGGCTACAAGGTGCGCACGATGGCCCTGCCCTACGGCATCTGGCCCAAGAATCGCCCGCTCGCGTGGCAGGGCAGCTGGACGGATCCGAAGACCGGCAAGACGCACGAGTACAAGTTCGACGCGGTGCTCGAAGTGGCTGGTGGGCCGACGCGGAGCCCATACGACCCGCAGTTCAACCCGAAGAGCGTGAGCCGCATCGAGGCGATCGGCGACGACATCGTGAAGACGCTCACGCGTCTCGATGCGTCGAAGACGCGATTCGTGGTGGGGGCAAAGTAGCCGGCGCTATCTGGCGGGGAGCGCTCGGCCGATACTGCCATTACAAGCCCGACGCCCGGCGGCGTGACCGCCGCGGGGACGTCGCGCGCGGTCGCCGACGTCCCTCCTGATCCGCCCGTGCCTGGTCCCTCCGTTCGCGCCATCAACCGGCAGGTAACCCTCGGCTTCCTCGCCGCTCTCGCGGTACTGGTGGGAATCACCTTTTACGCGCAGTCGCGGGTCACCTCACTCGCGGAAGCCACGGGGTCGGTCGACCACACGCATCGTGTGCTGGAGGCGCTCAATGCCGTGGACGCTCGCCTGACGAGTGCGCGAGCCGAGGCTCGGGGCTACCTGCTCACCGGACTCCAGGCAGATCGCACTCGATATCGGTACGCCGCAGATGGGACGACTGCGGCGGTGCGCGTGGTTCGGGAGCTCTCACGCGACAACGTCGCGCAGCAGGCGCAATTGGATAGCCTGGGCCATCTCGTCGCCGAGCATCTCGGTGTGCTCGACCATGCCGTCGCGGCGTACGAGGCTCGCGGCCGAGGGGCCGCGCGTCGCGAGCCGGATCTCGGCGCCGCGACCGGCGACGAGCACCTCATGACGCGCTAC
>JBJMNM010000067.1:0-8004 GCA_045804305.1 Gemmatimonadaceae bacterium
CTGGCTCGCAGGGTGCCCGCCGTCCTCGCCAGATCCCGGTTGCATACTCTCCAGATCATTCTGCTCGTCGCGCCGGTCCTGCTGTTCTCGGTGATCGCGCACGAGATCGCCCACGGCTACGCCGCGTTGCGACAGGGAGATCGAACGGCGCTCGAGGCGGGACGGTTGACCTGGAACCCGATCAAGCACATCGATCCGTTCTTCACCATCCTCCTGCCTCTGATCATGCTGACCGGGTCGTGGATCGCCGGTAAGGGTGGCCTGGTGATCGGCGGCGCCAAGCCGGTGCCGGTAGATCCACGCAACTACCGCCACCCGCGCCGCGGCGACATCATCGTCTCGCTCGCCGGCGTGTTCACCAATCTGCTCGTCGGCATCGGCTGCGCGCTCCTCATCGTCCTCACCGGCCTCGCGGCGCGGGGCGCCACGGCGCTCGTGCCCACGCTCGGCATCATCCAGGCGATGCTCGTGATCGGCATCCTGCTGAACGCCGGCCTCGTCGCCTTCAATCTGCTGCCCATCCCGCCCCTCGACGGGTCGCACGTGATGAAGTATCTGCTGCCGCGGCCGCTCGCGATCCAGTACGTGCGATTCGGCCGATACGGGCTGCTCATATTGATCGGGCTGCTGGCGGTGTGGCGACGCGGCCTCGATCTCTGGCTCTATCCCGCGCAGTGGGCGGCGAGCACCACCATCGATGCGCTGATCCGCAAGGGATACGTGCTCGCCCCAGCGATGCAGTGGCTGCAGTGAGCGACTCCACCTCGTATCTCGCGAGCCTTGGCGCCGACACCGCACCCCCGGCGTCGTTCGTCATCGAGCTCTCCGAGTTTTCTGGGCCGCTCGACCTCCTGCTCACGCTCATTCGTGAAGAGCAGGTGGACATCTACGACATCCCGATCGCTCGCATTGCCGAGCAGTTCCTCGTGCGCATTCGCACGCTGCAGCTGAACGAAGCGGCTGACTACCTCGAGATGGCGGCGCGGCTGCTGCGCATCAAGGCGCAGATGCTCCTGCCGCGCACCGAGGGCGAGGAGGGGTGGGACGATCCGCGCGCCGAGCTCGTGCGCCGGCTTCTGGAATATCAGCAGATGCGCGAGGTGGTGGACGTGCTGGAACGGGCCGGCGAGGAGCGCCGCAACCGATTCGCGCGGGCGTATCTGCCGCAGGCGGCCGCGCCTCCGGAGGCGCCGCTGGCGCTTTCCCTGAGCGAGCTGCTCGCCGCGGTGGATCGCATCCTGCGCGTGACGAAGGATCCCGGCATTCACGATGTGGTGCCGCGCGCCATCGACGTACCTGGCGCGATCACCGTGATTCGCGCGCTGCTGGCGATTCGCGCGCACGCGATGTGGACCGACCTCGTGACACAGAGCGCGGAGCCGTGGGAGGTCCTCTCCACACTGCTCGGACTACTGGAGATGGCGAAACTGGGAGAATGCAGAGTCGTACAGCCGCGACCATTCGCAAACGTGGAGATCACGCGTGACGCCGCTAGCGAAGCTGCTTGAAGCAGCGCTGTTCGCCAGCGCGCGACCGATCCCGTCCGAGGAGCTGCTCGCGCTCGACGCGGACGCCTCCAAGGCCGCCCTCTCCGCGGCGCTCGACGAGGTGCGCGAGCACTATGACGTCGACGGGCACGGCGTGGAGCTCGTCGAGATCGGCGGCGGTTGGCAGATCCTCACGCGCGCCGAGTACACCGAAGCGATCGAGCGGGCGCAGCTCGCGTCGCGGCCGGCGCGGCTGAGCGCCGCGGCGCTGGAGACGCTCGCGCTCATCGCCTACCGCCAGCCCCTCGGCCGCGCGGAGATCGAGGAGATCCGCGGCGTGTCGGTGGGCAGCGTGCTCAAGTCGCTGCACGAGCGCGGACTGATCGACGTCGTGGGCCGCGGCGAGGGGCTGGGACGACCGCTGCTCTACGGCACCACGCCGATCTTCCTCGAGTACTTCGCCCTTCGCCACCTCGACGAGCTGCCGCGCTCCGACGAGCTGGCGATCGCGCTGCGCGCCGAGCCGCGCGCGCTCTGATGTCGGAGACGATGCGCATTCAGCGCGCCCTCGCGCGCGCCGGCGTGCTCTCGCGCCGCAAGGCGGAGGAGCTCGTGGCGAACGGGCGCGTGACCGTGAACGGCGCGCCGGCGCAGGTCGGGCAGACGGTGGATCCCGAGCGCGACGTGATCAAGGTGGACGGCGAGCGCATCGGCGCGCCGTCGCCGACGGAGTGGTTCGTGCTGCACAAGCCGTCCGGCGTCATCACCTCGCGCCATGATCCGGAAGGGCGCCGCACGGTCTTCGACCTCGCGCCGGCGCGTCCGGGGCTCACGTACGTGGGCCGTCTCGATTTCCTCACCGAAGGCGTGCTCCTGCTCACGACCGACGGCGCCGCGGCGCACCGGCTCACGCATCCCAGTCACGAGGTGGAGCGCACCTATCTCGCCTCCGTGCTCGGCGACGGCGAGATGGCGGTGGCGCTGGCGCGTCGAGGCGTGGAGCTCGAGGACGGACTCGTACGCCCTCGCCGGATCAGCGCCGAGCGCACGGGGCGCGGGCGCTGGGACATGACGATCACCCTCGCCGAGGGACGGAACCGCGAGGTCCGTCGTCTCTGTGAAGCGCTCGGTCTCGAAGTGGATCGGCTGATCCGTGTCAAGTTCGGTCCCGTGGAGCTGGGCGATCTGCCGTCCGGGAAGGTGCGCTCCCTCACAAAGGCCGAGAAGTCCGCACTGGACAAGCTGTAGCCGTATCACCGATGACCGTGCTCAGTCGTCTATGCACGGTCGCCGGTCCGGCACTTCTCACGGGCCAGGCGGTATTCTTCTTGTAGCGGACATCGCACTTCACAGATCGCCGGGGGAGGCCCGTGGCCACACAAGCTTCGTCGAGCGCGGACGCGCGCCTGATCCAGGACGTCAGCAGCCAGGTCGCGCTGCGCGTCGTGGGCCAGGCTTACATGATCGACCGGTTGCTCATCAGCCTGCTCACCGGGGGACATGTGCTCCTCGAGGGCGTACCGGGCCTCGCCAAGACGCTCACCGTCCGCACGCTCGCCGAGACGATCGACACCACCTTCTCGCGCATCCAGTTCACGCCCGACCTGCTCCCCGCCGATGTCGTGGGCACGCAGATCTACGATCAGTCGTCGGGCAAGTTCATGGTGAAGAAGGGGCCGATCTTCGCCAACATCATCCTCGCCGACGAGATCAACCGCGCGCCGGCCAAGGTGCAGGCGGCGCTGCTCGAGGCGATGCAGGAGAAGCAGGTCACGATCGGCGGCACGACGTACCGGCTCGAGGAGCCGTTCCTCGTCCTCGCCACGCAGAATCCGATCGAGCAGGAGGGCACGTATCCGCTCCCCGAGGCGCAGGTCGACCGGTTCATGCTCAAGCTGCGCGTCGGCTATCCGTCGCGCGACGAGGAGCGCGAGATCATGCGCCGCATGGCGAGCGGGCACGCGATCGACATCCGCCACGTGGCGTCGCCGGCGGCGATTCTCGAGGCGCGCGGACGCATCGCGGATCTGTACATGGACGACCGCATCGTCGACTACATCGTGGACATCGTGCACGCGACGCGCGAGCCGACGGCGGCGGGGCTCGACGAGCTGGCGCCGTTGATCGAGTTCGGCGCGAGCCCGCGCGCCACGATCGCGCTGGCGCAGGCGTCGCGCGCGCATGCCTTCCTGCGGGGGCGCGCGTTCGTGACCCCCGACGACGTGAAGGCGATCGCCCCCGACGTGCTCCGCCACCGCGTGCTCACCACGTATGAAGCCGAGGCCGAAGAGGTGACGAGCGACGAGATCGTGTCGCGCGTGCTCGCCAAAGTCGAGAGCCCGTGAGCGCGGGCGTCCCGCCGGAGATCCTCCGGCAGGTCAAGCTGCTCGAGCTCCGGACGCGCGGCCTCGTCAACTCGCTGTTCACCGGCGAGTACCGCTCCGTGTTCAAGGGGCAGGGCATGGAGTTCTCCGAGGTGCGCGAGTACCAGCCGGGCGACGAGGTGCGCTCGATCGACTGGAACGTCACGGCGCGCATGCGGAAGCCGTACGTGAAGCGCTACATCGAGGAGCGTGAGCTCACGGTCATGCTGTGCGTCGACCTCTCCGGCTCCGAGCGGTTCGGCACGCGGCGGCGCTTCAAGAGCGAGCTCGCGAGCGAGCTCGCCGCGGTGCTCGCGATGTCGGCCATTCGCAACAACGACCGGGTGGGCGCCGTGCTGTTCACCGATCGCATCGAGCACGTGGTGCCGCCGAGAAAGGGCCGGCGGCACGCGCTCCGCCTCATGCGCGATCTGCTCGCCTTCGAGCCGACCGGCACCGGCACCGACATCACCGCCGCGCTCGACTATACCGGCAAGATGCTCGTGCACAAATCGATTCTGTTCGTCGTCTCGGACTTCCAGGAGGAGGATCTCGAGCAGCCGCTCAAGCTGCTCGCGCAGCGGCACGACGTCGTGGCCGTGACGGTGGAGGATCCGAGCGAGCACGAGCTGCCGGACCTGGGGCTCGCGCGGTTCATCGACCCGGAGTCGGGTCAGACGATCGACGTGGACACGAGCGATCCCGAAGTGCGCGCCAACTTCGCGGCCACGGTGGCCGAGGAGCTCACCTCGCGCCGCCGCCTGCTGCGCCGGCTCGCGATCGACGAGATCCCGCTGCGCACCGACGGCGGGGTCGTGGATCCACTGATCAAGTTCTTCCGGACGCGCGAGACACGCTCGCGGCATCGGTGAACATGCGTCAGATACGTCGCGCGCTTGCGCTGGGCATGGTGCTCGCGCCTCCGCTATGTGCACAGTCCTCCGCGTCGGCCGGGACGCGCATCCCCGTGCAGGCCGGTGCCACGATCGATCGCGACTCCGTGTCGGTTGGCGATCACGTCACCCTGACGGTGCGCGTGCACGCGCCCCGAGGCGCGACGGTCAACTTTCCCGCGGCCGTCGACTCGCTCGGTCCCGTGCAGTCGCTCGAGCCGCCGGTGGTGCGCGACGGGCCGGACACCCTCGAGTTCGCCGACCGCATCGCCACGTACCACCTCGCGCCCTGGGACGTGGGGAAGCTCCCCATTCGCCTCGGCGAAGTACTGATCCAGACCGACGACGACGAGCGCCGCGTGGCGCTGCCGCTGCCGTCGTTGTTCGTGCGGAGCGTGCTGCCGGCGGATTCGGCGCTACGCCTCCCGAAGCCAGCGCGCGGACTGCTGCAGCCCCGGATGCCCGTACCCTGGTGGTGGTGGCTGCTGGCGGCGCTTGCGGTGCTCGCGATCGGACTCGTGGCGTGGTGGTGGAAGCGCCGCCGCCGCGCCGTGGCCGGTCCACCGGGCGATCCGTACGCCGATGCCGAGGCGACGTTCCAGCGCATCGAGCGTCTGCGCCTGCCCGACGCGGGTGAGCCGGGCCGGCACGCGGCGTTGATGGCGGACGTCGTGCGCCGATATCTCGCCGCACGCATGCCGACCGCGTCGCTCGCGCTCACGAGCGGCGAGCTGCTCGCGGCCGTGCGCGGCGTCTCCACCGTCCCGTACGAGCGGCTGCAGCGGCTGCTCGCGGCCGTAGATCCGATCAAGTTCGCCGCTGCGCCGGCCCGTGCGGACGAAGCGAAAGCCCTTGGCGCCGAAGCGCGCGCCATCGTGCGCGCGGAACACGAGCAGGCGGCCAGGATCGCAGCGGCCACCGCCGCGCAGGCACGCGGAGCGGCCGCATGATCGATCTCGGTCCGCTGCAGTTCGCGTCGCCGCTCTGGCTGCTGCTCCTGCTGCTCCTGCCCCTCTGGTGGCTGGTCGCACGGCGCCGGCGGCCGGCGGCGATCGTGTACTCGCGCGTGCCCGTGCTGGCGCGCGGTCCGCATGCGGGACGGGCGCTGACGCGCATGCTGGCGCTCCTGCGCAACCTCGCCCTGGCGAGCGGCGTGGTCGCGCTCGCGCGGCCGCGCGCCGGCGCGCACGTGCAGACGTCCACGCAGGAGGGGATCAACATCATGATCGCCTTCGACATCTCCAGCTCCATGCTCGCGCAGGACTTTCAGCCGCAGAACCGCCTCGAGGTGGCGAAGGAGAAGATCAAGCAGTTCGTGGCTGCGCGGAGCTCCGACCGGATCGGCATCGTCGCGTTCTCGGGCGAGGCGCTCACGCAGGTGCCGCTCACCACGGATTACCCCGTGGTGCAGCAGGCGCTCGACAATCTCCAACCCGGCCAGCTCGAGGATGGAACCGCCATTGGCACCGCGATCGCGACAGCCGCCAACCGGTTGAAGGATGCGCCCGGCAAGTCGCGCGTGCTCGTGCTGCTGACGGACGGCGTGAACAACCGCGGCGCCATCGATCCCCGCACGGCCGCACGCGCCGCCTCGCAGTTCGGCATCAAGATCTACGGGATCGGCGTGGGCACGGAGGGCATGGCGCCGGTGCCGGTTGGCCGCGGACTGTTCGGGCTTCGCTACGAGATGCAGAAGGTGGAGATCGACGATGCGCTGCTCACGGACATCGCGACCATGACCGGCGGGAAGTACTTCCGCGCGCGCGATCCCGCCGCGCTTCAGCGCATCACCGAACAGATCAACGCCCTGGAACGCACGCCGGTGCGCAGCCGCACCTTCGTGCGCTACTCCGAGCTGTTCCGGTGGCCACTCGGCCTCATGCTGGTGGCGCTGGCCGCCGAGCTGCTGCTGCTCGCCTACAAGGGGCCGCTGCCATGATCCCCCAGCTCGATCTCTCCGTCATCGAGTATCCGTACCTGATCGCGCTCGCGATCCTGCTTCCGGTGCTGTTCGCGTGGCTGCTCCGTCGCAGCCGTCGGCAGCGCCAGAAGCGCCTCGCCCGCCTCGGCGCGCTCGACGTCGTGCGTCGTCTCGTGCCGGCCACCGCGCTCGGCGGCGGGAGATGGCGCGCCGTGCGGCTCGCGCTCGTCGCGGCGCTCGCCGGCATCGCGATCGCCGGCCCGCGGTGGGGATACGAGCGCACACTCGTCCGCAGCAGCGGCGTGGACCTCGTGTTGGCCGTGGATGCGTCGCTGTCCATGATGGCCACCGACGAGAAGCCGTCGCGCCTCGAGCGGGTCAAGCAGGAGATTCGTCGGCTTCGGGAGCTGAGTCCGGGCGACCGCGTCGGCCTGCTCGCCTTCGCGGGCCGCAGCTACATCCTGTCGCCGATCACCGTGGATGCCGGCGCGCTCGATCTCTTCCTCGACAACCTCGATCCGAGCATCGTGGGGCAGGCAGGCAGCTCCATCGCGCAGACGATCAGCCAGGGCACGAATCTGCTCGCGCTCACGAAGAGCGGGGCGGACAAGGCGCTGGTCGTGATGAGCGACGGTGAGGCCTTCGAGTTGCAAGATGAGGTCATGGCCGCGGCGAAGCGGGCCGGAGACGCGAACGTCAGCCTCGTGACCGTGGGGTTCGGCACGGAGCAGGGCAGCACGATTCCGGTGCGCGAGGGCAATGGCATGACGACCAAGAAGGACGACGCGGGGCAGGTCGTGATCTCTCGGTATCACCCCGAGCTGCTTCAGGCAGCGGCGACGGCCGCGCATGGCACGTTCATTCCCGCCGAGTCGGCGGACAAGGCGGCACGGATCAAGAGCGCGCTGTCGAAGCTGCGTACGCAGGCGCGCACGACGCAGACCGGCGACAACCTCACGCCACGCTTCCAGTGGTTCCTGCTGCCGGCGGTATTGCTCCTCTGGCTCGACACCGTGCTCGGAGGTCGTCATGGACGGCGGCGTCGCAGCGCCGCCGCCGCGGAGACGGCCGTCGCCGCGGCGCTGATCGGAACGGTGGTGCTCGGCGGCTGCGCCCCGCCGCGCGACGCGATCGACGGCGTGGGGGCGTACAAGGCAAGAGACTATCCCCGTGCGGTGGCGCTGCTCGCGAAGGTCGCGACCACCGATCGTTCGCCCGGCGCGCTGTACAACTACGGGACTGCGCTGATCGCCATCGACTCCACCGCCTCCGCGGCGGAAGTGCTCGATCGCGCCGCCGAGCATACCGACGAGGAGACGCAGTACCGCGCCCGGTTCAAC
>JBJMNM010000068.1:0-14249 GCA_045804305.1 Gemmatimonadaceae bacterium
CTCGCCGACCGGGACGTACAGCGGCAGCACATCGAGCAGATCGTGCAGCGCGCCGGCGTGGAGCTCTCGCCGCTCGCCGCGTGGCTGCTGGTGCAGCGCGAGCGCGCGCCAGACATCACGCCCGAGTCGCTCGGTCGAGCTCGCGGCATTCCGGTGGAGCGTGTGCGCTCGGCCATCGCCGATCTGCGTGAGGCCGATCTGGTCGGGCCCGGGCCGGCGCCTGTACTCACCGCGGCCGGCTGCGACGTGCTCGAGCGGCTCGTGACGGCGCGGCGCGCGCATCTCGCGGAGCTGGCGGCGGATTGGGATCCGGCACGCGATGCGGATGCGGCGAGCTACCTGCGGAGCGCCGTGCAGGATCACGTTCCGGACGTCCGCCGACCAGCCTGACGATCCATTTGAAGCCGCGCGGACCTCACGTCGACGATGCGCGTGAGACAGATTGAGCGTCATCGACGCCGCGATGGCATTCGCTTACCCCTGACGCCCCATCATGTCCAACGCACTCTCGCTGCACCGTCTCACGCTCGTGCTCACCGTCTGCCACGCCTTCGCGCTTTCGGCGCAGCAGGCGACACCGCTTCCGGGATTCACGCCAGCCGCATCGCAGGCGGAGCGCACGCTCGAGGCGCAGGCAATCGCGCGTCCTGATGCCGCACGGGCGCGGGCTCACTCCCAGGCCTTGTCGGCCGAAACGCACGTGTCGGGCACGCCGGCGCAGGAGCGCACACGCGACTACGTGATCGCGCAGATGAAGGCGATGGGGCTGGAGACCGAAGTGCGTCGCTACGACGTCTTCATGCCGCATCCCACGACCGTACAGGTGTGGCGCGTCGCGCCGCGCCCGAAGGCGCTCGCGCTCACCGAGCCGCCGGTGCCGGGTGATCCGACGTCGGCGCGGTCCCAGTATCCCACCGTGAACGGGTACAGCGGCCAGGGCGACGTGACCGGCGAGGTGGTCTATGCGAACTACGGTCTCATCGAGGATTACGCGCAGCTCGACTCGATGGGCGTGTCGGTCAAGGGCAGGATCGTGGTGGCGCGCTACGGACGCTCGTTCCGCGGCATCAAGGCGCGTGAGGCGGAGAAGCACGGTGCGGTCGCGCTGCTCATCTACAGCGATCCACAGGACGACGGCTTCGTGCGGGGCGAAGTCTATCCCGATGGCCCGATGCGCAATCGCGACGGCGTGCAGCGCGGCAGCGTGATGAATGGCGCGGGAGATCCGGCCACGCCAGGATACGCCAGCACGGGGCAGGTGCCGCGCCTCCCGGCGGACAAGATGGACATTCCGCACATCCCCGTGGTGCCGATCTCCTATGGCAACGCCGAAGAGCTGCTCCAGGGCGTGCGCGGTCACGACATTCCGCAGCCGTGGCAGGGGGGCTTGCCGTTCCGCTATCACATTGGACCCGGGCCGGTGCGCGCGCGCGTGCGTGTCACCGATGACCGTGCGACCAAGGGGACCAAGCCGATCTTCGACACCTTTGGTGTAATCCGTGGCAGCGAGCTCCCGGACGAGCTGGTAATCGTGGGCGGACATCGCGATGCGTGGGGACCGGGCGCCGCCGACAACGTGAGCGGCACGGTGAGCATCCTGGAAGCGGCGCGCGCGGTATCCGAGGCGGTGAAGGCGGGCCACCGGCCCAGGCGCACGATCATGTTCGCGACCTGGGACGCGGAAGAGTGGGGACTGATCGGCTCCTCCGAGTACGTCGAGGAGGATTCGCTGCGACTCATGAAGGGAGGCGTGGCGTATCTGAACCAGGATGTGGCGGCGCAGGGCGCGCGATTCGGCGGCGGCGGATCGCCGTCGCTGCGCCCCATGCTGCGCGACGTGGCTCGTCAGGTGCCCGATCCGAGCGGCAAGGGGAGCGTATACGCGGAGTGGCGTCGCGCGGCCGCGGTGGCCGACACCGCGGAGCCGGCGATGGGCGACCCGGGCGGTGGCTCCGACTTCGCCGGGTTCTACAACCATCTCGGCATCCCGATCGCCGAATGGGGGTTCGGCGGTCCGGGCGGTGTGTACCACTCACAGTACGACGATTTTGCCTGGATGAGCCGGTTCGGCGACACGAGCTTCGCGTACCACGCGGCGGCGGCGCGCATCGCCTCTGCAATGCTGCTGCGCCTCGCCAACGCGGAGATCCTGCCGTACGACTACGTGGAGTTCGCGCGCACCATGCAGCGCTATCTCCCGGCAATCGATCGCGCGGTGGCGGGCAAGCGGTGGGCAGGTCCGTCCACGAGCGCCGTGCGCACCGCCATCGACGCGATGGAACGCGAAGCGGCTGCTTTCTCCGCCGCGCGCGATCGGGTGCTCGCGGCGGGCATGCCATCTCGCGAGCGCCGCACGGCGGTCAATGGCGCGTTGCTCGGCGTGGAGCGCGCCCTCATTCGTCCGCAGGGCCTTCGTACGCGCCCGTGGTACCGCAACCTCGTGTATGTGGCCGATGTCGACAACGGCTACGCGAACATGGCGTTCCCGTCGGTAAACGAAGCGATTCGCGCGAACGATCAGGAGCTTGCGGTCAATGAGATGGCCGATCTCGCGCGGCGGTTCGAGGCCGCGACGCGAGCGCTGGCTGAGGCGAGGAGCGCACTCGGCGAGTCGCGGTGATGGGTGGATTGGCTTCCTGAAGATCTGAAGTACTCGGGGACAGAGAACGCCGTGGTTGTCCGCAGACGCTCGCAGATTCGGGTTCGACCACGGCGTATTCTGCCCTCAGTCAGCCACTGATTCGAGGATTGTCAGTCTTGCCGTCCCAAGGCTGAGTCCGTGATGCCGCGCGGGCCCGTCTATTGCGAGGCGCGAACATGTTGCGGGACGGGAGGTTACAGGTGCAAACCGAAGAAGCGAGCGGCGGCGCGACCATAGCGCGCCTGTCCGATGCCGAGCGGTCCGCGCTCCATGGGTATGCTGCTCGGGCGGCATGGCCTGCGGGCTTCCAGATCTACGAGCGCGGCGCAAGCGCGGACGGCCTGTTCGTCGTCACGCAGGGACGGGTGGTGCTGCGCAGCCGAGTGCGTGCCGGCCGGGGCTTCGTGCCGTGGGTAGCCACGCCAGGAGAAACGTTCGGCGCCGAGGGACTTTCCCAGAGTGGCGTCTATGCCACCGACGCGCGCGCCGATGACCAGACCGAGACGCTCTTCCTGAGCACGAGCAAGCTGCGGGCATTCATCCGCGAGCAGCCGGCACATGCGCTCGCCGTCATCGGACAGGTCATGGCGGAGCGCACCGCGCTGCTCGAAAAGCTTCGGGAGCTCACCACTCTGTCGGTGGAACAGCGGATCGTCTCGGCGCTGCGCCGAATGGCAGCACACGACAGCTTCATGCGCGAGGATGGCCGTATCGAGCTGTGCAGCGCACAGTACCGCCTGCTGTGCGAGCTCGTGGGCGCAACCCGCGAATCGGTGTCGCTCGTGCTCGGACGACTCACCGGCGAGGGCCTTGTGGAACGGTCCGGCAGCACCCTCTACGTCACGCCCTCGGCCCGGTTGTTCGAGCGGCTCGACGACTCCGTGAGCGACGGTGCGCTGCTCGTGGGCGCGCTCGCCGAGGTCGTACCGGGCAGTTCGGCGCTGCAATAGGAGCGAACCGGCAGCGGTCTCGCGGCTATATTTTCGGGCACGCCCGCGAGACCGCATGCCGACGCTCACCGATCTGCTCTCCCCAGACGAGCTGCAACGCTACCACCGTCATCTCATCCTGCCCACGGTGGGCGAGGAGGGACAGCGGCGGCTGAAGGCAGCGCGCGTGCTGCTGGTCGGCGCCGGCGGACTGGGCTCTCCGGCAGCGCTATACCTGGCGGCGGCCGGCGTCGGACACATCGGCATCGTGGACGCCGACGAGGTGGAGCTGAGCAACCTGCAGAGGCAGGTTCTGCACGGCACGCGCGACGTGGGCCGCGCGAAAGTGACCTCGGCGCGCGAGCGGCTTCGCGATCTCAACCCCCATGTGAGCGTGGTGACCTACCACACGCGGCTCACCAGCGCGAACGCGATGGAGCTGCTGCGTGACTACGACGTCGTGCTCGATGGCTCCGACAACTTTCCCACCCGCTACCTGATCAGCGACGCCTCCATTCTGCTGGGCATTCCGAACGTGTATGGCAGCGTCACCCGCTTCGAGGGACAGGCATCGGTCTTCGGCGTGGAAGGCGGCCCCTGCTACCGCTGCCTCTTTCCCGAGCCGCCTCCGCCGGGCCTCGTGACCGACTGTGCGGAGGGCGGCGTGTTCGGCGTGCTGCCGGGGATGATCGGCATCATCCAGGCGACGGAGGTGATCAAGCTGCTCACGCGCATCGGAGAACCGCTGGTCGGACGGCTGCTGCTCGTGGATGCACTGCGCATGGAATTCCACACGATCGCGCTGCAGAAGAATCCGGACTGTCCGGCCTGCGGCACGCGGGAGCTGACGTCGCTCACCGACTACGACGCCTTCTGTGGCGTGCCCACCGTGGAGACGACACCGACGCTCGAGCTCGAGGATGAGTGGAGCGACGAGATCACGCCATTACGGCTCGCGGCGCGCTTGCAGAACGGCAGCTCGCCCGCCGTGGTGGACGTCCGCGAGCCGTATGAATGGGCGATCGGACGCATTCCCGGCGCGCGCCTCGTACCCCTCAACTCCCTGCCGCAGGTGGTGCCGTCGCTCGACCGCGACGCGGAGCTCGTCGTGTACTGTCATCACGGCGTGCGCAGTGCGGCAGCCGTGGCCTGGCTTCGTGACCAGGGATTCACGCGCGTGCGCAACCTGGTGGGCGGCATCGACCGCTGGAGCCTCGAGGTGGATCCGTCGCTCGGGCGATACTAGCGCCCCGCCGCGTGCGCTCGGAGCTCGCATGATCGCGTGGCTGCTGGTGCCGCTCCTCGCCGGGGCGGGCGCAGTGTGGCGCGCCCGCTCGGCCCGACGTACCGAGCGGGCGTACACATCGCGGTTCACCGCGACGGTGAGTGGTGTCGTGGCCGGCGCGGAGTCGTTCATCCTGCCGGGCACCAACGGTCGCGGGCTGCTCCTCCTGCATGGATCCGGCGACACGCCGCAGACCCTTCGCTATCTGGCGCAGCGTCTCAACGCCGCCGGCTACACGGTGTCCGCGCCCCTGCTGCCTGGCCACGGCCGCACACCGCGCGAGTTCACGCAGGTGACCGCCGCGGCCTATCTCGCGGCGGCGCGCGAAGCGCTCGACCAGCTCCGCGCACGTACCACCTGGGTCGGTGTGGGTGGTCTGTCCATGGGCGGAGGAATCGCCGCGCAGCTCGCCGCGGAATCACCCGACGTGCGCGTGCTCCTGCTGCTGGCGCCGTACCTCACGCCGGCCGCCCCCGTGCGGTGGGCCGCGCGTACGTCGGCGGTATGGGGACTCCTGCAGCCGTACCTGGGCGCGCGCGGCGAGACGTCCGTGCACGATGCCGCCGCGCGCAACGCGAGCTACGCGTACGGCGTGTTTCCGCCGAATGCACTGCGTGCGCTGGTCAAGACGGCACGACTGGGACGCGATGCGCTCGCCCGGGTCACGGTGCCCACGCTCGTGATCAACTCGGAGCAGGACAATCGCATTCCCGCCGCGCTGGCCGCGGAGGCGACGTCGACACTCCGTGGACCCGCCGAGCGACACTGGGTCGCCGGGTGCGGCCACGTGATCACGGTGGACTACTGCAAGGGCAAGGTGGTGGAGCTGGTCCTGGCCTTCCTCGTGCGCCACGCCGGATGAACGGCGGGCGCGCGAGGAAGGCCGGTGTACGTCAGCCCGACACCCGATCGATGATGTTCTCGCCGAGGTCCTTGACCGCCTCGTAGCCCGAGACGACGGCGCTCTGCGCCTGCTCCGCGACGCCCGTGGCTACGCGCTTCACGCGCGTCATCGGCGACGACCGGCGCGTGGCCGCCTTCTTGGCACCGCCGCGCTTCGCCGTGCTCTTTTTCGCGCTCGAACGCTTCCTCACCGCCGGACCGCGACGCTTGGCGGTCGAGCGCTTCGCGCTCTTCTTGGCGCCGCCGCGCTTGGCCGACCGGCGCTTCGCGGCCTTCTTGGCGCCGCGCTTCGCGCTGCTCTTCCTGGCGCCCGAGCGCTTCTTCGCCGCACCGCGGCGTGCGCTCTTCTTTCCCGCGCTGCGCTTCGTACCGCGCTTCTTCTTCGTTGCCATCGCTGCGTCTCCTCTGCCAGATAGTGGCTATCGGTGCTGCGCGAATCGTGTTCCCCGTGCGCAAGTTTCGGGCGCGTCACGGCACCCAGCGGACTTGCCACCGCGTTGAACGACTTTGTGTGCGATCACTGCGTCACTCCGCGGCCGCGACACACGTGCACGAAAACGAACGCGGGAACGCGTAGACAGAAGATGGTGCGCCGCGCCGTCATCGGCCAGCATGAAAACACATCTGGACTTGCCCGACACGTTCGTGGCGCGCGATTTCGGCGTCGACGAGCAGGCCTGCTATTCACCGCAGCGGCCAGCGCGCTGACGCTCAGGGCCACTGCACCTTCCGGGAGTAGGGTTTGCCGAAGACCGCCGCCAGCGCCTCCCGCGCGTCCTCTTCGCGCACCACGACATCGAGCGAATCACCGAGGGCGAGCACGCGTGAGAAATCGCGGTAGCGCGCGTACGAGTGAAAGAACCCCGAGGGCCCGGGACGGGTGAGCCGTCCGAGCAGGATGTCGGGAAGAAGGAGGAAGTGGTAGGCGTAGAAATCATTCAGCTTTCGCAGCGGGGGCAGATCACTCTCGATCAGCCCCCGAGGCAACAAACCGTGCTTGCCCCATTGGACGTCGACCGCCGGCGTGCCGCGCGCCCGCCAGTCGGCGTGCAGCGTTTTGCCATGCCAGTACGTCCATATGTCAGTGGGCGCACCGCTGGGGTCGTAACCGACCCACACGACCTCCTCATCCGTGGGCACCGTGAAGGGGATCCACGACCCGTGAATGTCGTCGCGCCAGAGCAGGTGATACGCGATGATGGGGCGGGTGGGGTGCAGGACGGCGACGGCACGGTCGAGCGGGAACCACTCGTCCCGTTGGAGGTATAGAAGAGGTGCGAGTCTGCGCGCGAGCTTCGCCCCGCTGTCCGAGGGGGAGAGCGCCGCTGGTACGACCGCGGGCCGGGGCGGGATGTGCGCATGAGGACCACAGGCGCACGCCAGCCCAAGCCCGAGAAGTGCGGTAGTGCGCAGGTCAGATCGCAAGACGATGCCCCACTGTGCTTTAGGCCCTTTGGTGGTTACTATTCGTCAGGCGGCCCGGCGCCACTTCTCCGGGTTGGTTCGAAAAACATATTGGAGGGCCAATGCGCAAGCCGCGCCCGGCTACGTATAACCCAGTGCAAGCGCTCCATCTGATCGCGAACGACCGGAACGGCTCACCCCTGAGCTGTCCGTCCTGCTCTGGGCAGATCGCTCGAACCCCCGATGACTTTCCGCCGCCGCCGCGCTCGCAGGTCACCCTGCAGTGCCGCGAATGCGGTCGTGTCGCTCGGTACATCGCTGGCGCCGCGTAACGCGTCGCTCGCGATTTTCCACCTCAGCACGCGCAGAACGGGGCCGCTTCCGGCCCCGTTTTGCGTTCCCGCCACCTCGGGCAGGGGAACGCAAGTCTACATGTGCACAAAACTTGCCCGCCTGAGGGGTACGTCCCGCCCCGAGCGCCCACCGCGGCACGACGGGGGCATTCAAGGATCGCGAGGGACGAGCGGCGGCCGGCGATCGGCCACTTCCTCGCCACCCGGATCAGGCTCAGTTCTGGTAAGAGGTACGGTTCATGGCTCGCATCAACGGTACGGTGAAGTGGTTCAACGACGCGAAAGGGTTCGGCTTCATCTCGCGGGAAGGTGGCCCCGACGTCTTCGTGCACTTCAGCGCCATCCAGGGCAACGGGTTCAAGTCCCTGGCGGAAGGGGACAAGGTCGAGTTCGAGATCGTCCAGGGCCAGAAAGGCCCCCAGGCCGCCGACGTGACCAAGGCCAGCTGACCTCAGCACCCCTCGAGCGCCCCGGAGCCGGGCTCCGGGGCGCTTGGTGAATCGGGAACGCGCTCGACTGACGGGACGACACGTCTCACCCAAGACGGTCCCAGGCGTTCCGGGGCATTCGATTTGCCCCCTCACTGCGTGTGCCCAACCCGCGCACGAGTCTCCCGGAACCGATGTATGCAACCTTGGGCCATAGCCTGCCACGCGGCGGTGGCTGGACCTTCGAGCCCAAGTACGACGGAATGCGAGTGCTCGCGGAGGTGTCGGCGACGCGCGTTCGACTCGTCACGCGCAACGGAAAGGACAAGAGTGGGGCATTTCCGGAGCTCGTGCTCGGCCTCCGTGCGCTCGCGGGGCGGGCGGGACGAAGCCTCCTGCTCGATGGCGAAGTCGTGGCGCGCGCCAAACGCCGGCGCGGTGGAGTCGCGCCCGTGGGAAGCGAGTTCCAGCAACTGCAGTCGCGGATGCATCTCAAGGATCCGGACGAGATCCTGCGGCTGGCCATCGAGGCGCCCACCTCCCTCGTCGTGTTCGACCTCCTGCGCGACGGGCGCGCATCGCTGCTGCCGCGTCCCTGGCGCGAGCGTCGTGACCGCCTCGAGGCACTCTTCGACGAGGCCGGCGACGCTGACGATTCGTCCGTGGCGCTCAGCGACAACACCACCCGAGGCACCACTATGCTCACGCGTGCGCGTCGAGCCGGCTGGGAGGGCATCATCGCGAAGCGCGTCGATGCACGGTATCAGCCCGGCACCCGCTCCGACGACTGGCTCAAGCTCAAGCTCCTGTTCCGCGCCGAGTTCGTGGTCGGCGGCTACACCGAGCCGCGCAAGACGCGGCCCTATTTCGGCGCACTCCTCCTCGGCGCCTACGACGAGGCGGGCAACTTCGTGTACGTCGGGCACACCGGCGGCGGGTTCACGCGCGAGGGGCTGGCCGACATGTACGCGCGTCTGGCCAAGCTCGAGCGTCGCACGCCGCCATTCGTGAAGCCACCACGAACGAACGAGCGCGCCCATTGGGTGGCGCCCAAGATCGTGGTCGAGGTGAAGTTCGCCGAGTGGACGTCGGATCGCCTGCTGCGGCAGCCGATCTTTCTCGGCGTGCGTGACGACAAGTCGCCGCGCGACGTGACCATCGAAGGGGTGAGCCTCCAGCGGTGGGGCACGGGAGAGATGGCGCATGACGCCGCGTAAGTCGGCGCCGGTACGCACCACGAAGAAACGCGCATCCAGGGCGCCGCGCGCGGCCAAGGGTGCCGCGAAGACACCGCGCACACCGGTACGCCGCGGGAAGGGCGTCACGCCGGCCGAGGTGGAAGCCCAGCTCGCGGCAATCGAGCGCGGGTCGGGGAAGGGCGATCTGGACCTCGGCAGCGGCGTCACGCTTCCCGTCTCGAGCCTGGACAAGGTCTACTTCCCCGAAGCGGGTGTGACCAAGGGCGCGCTGATGCGCTACTACGCACGGGTGTCACCCTATCTGTTGCCGGAGATCGATGGCCGACCGCTTGTGCTCAAGCGTTATCCCGACGGGGTCGGCGGGCAGATGTTCTTCCAGCAGGACGCGGGGGCACACGTCCCCGACGTCGTGCGTGTGAAGCCCCTGCCCACGGAAGACAAGGGTGTGCGCGCGCGTATCATCGGGGGCGATCTGGCCACGCTGCTCTACACGGTGCAGCTCGGCGCGATCGAGGTGCACCCCTGGCTGTCGCGCGTCTCGGACATCGACTCGGCGGACCGCTGTCTGATCGATCTCGATCCGGGAGATGACGTACCGTTCTCGGCGGTGGTGGAGCTGGCGCGCGACGTGCGGCGAATTGCCGACCAGATCGGGCTGCGCGCGGCGGTGAAGACCTCGGGTGCGTCGGGCATTCATCTCGTGTTCGCGCTCCCGCCCCGAACGTCATACGACACGTCGGCCCGGCTGGCGATGCTGATTGCGCAAGCGGCTGTTGCGCTTCGCTCGGAGCGCGCTACCGTGGAGCGGTCGATCAGCGCGAGACCAGCGGGCAGCATCTACGTGGACGCGATGCAGAACGCCCGAGGCAAGAGCATGGCGAGCGCGTACAGCGTGCGCGCGCGCGCCGCGGCGACGGTGTCGGCACCGCTGCAGGAGCGGGAGCTTACCGCGCGGCTACGCACGAGCACGTTCAACGTGCGCACGATGCCGGCACGTATCGCTCGAGTGGGGGATATCTGGGCGGGAGCGCTCGGGAAAGGTCCGACAGCCCGGACCCTCGACCGCGCGATGGAAGCGCTGGAGAAGACGCTCACGGCGGAGTGAGCGGCGCTGACGGGTGGGGGGGACGCAGTCGAGCAGGAGGAACAGATGCTGGACCCATATCAGGGCGACGTCGGGGTTGGCGACCGCAGGGTGGCGCAGGCGTTGTATACGCGGCCGATGCCGGGCGGCGGCTACGTGCGGGTGGAGCTCGTGGTGAGCGATCCCGGAGATGTGTCCTCGGAGCGGCGGCGCGGGCGAGTGGTGATCGAGCCGCGACGGGCCTCTCCGCGCCGCGACGATGCGGCTCCGCTCGTGGTGGAGGAGCTGGAGGGGGAGGACGAGAACTCGGTTGTGGCGGAGCTGTTCCGCATCGCGAATGACAATGCGGCGATCGCGCGGCGGGTCCTGCGTCGACGCGCCGAGGCCCATCGCGCGGACTAGCGGTCAGCCTCCGGCGGCGCGGAGCGGCATCTCGATCTGGCGGCTCTCGCCGGCATCCTGCTCGCTCGTCGCAGTGCCGGTGTCGGAGCGGGCGCCGGCGGGACGGGCGCCGAGCAGGTGAAGGGTCTGGTGGTAGAAATGGAGCGTCTGCACCGGGGCACGGAAGCTTTCCGGGCCGGCGCGGGCGATCGCGTAACCCTCTTCACGCACCCGGCGTGGTAAGGCCCGCGCCAGCGGGTGGCGGAGGAGTCGGCGGATCTCGGTTCCATTCCGCGCGAGCAGCGCCGCGCAGAGGCCGTCCAGGTAGTCGAGCATGCTCCGTCCCGAGATTGGACCTAAAGAACATATTGCGACTAATGTGCCAGACGCAAGTACTGCCAAGAGCCCACAAGCGTCACGATCTGGTCACCCAAGCGGCCCCGGACACTACCATGTGCGTGTCCCGTGCCAGTGGTAAGTATCGGCGGCTACGGCGACTTCCTGGAGCCGGCCGTGCTCGCGGCCGGCGGCGCGGCTCTGGCCCTCGGGCAGGTGCTCTGGCCCCTCTGTCAGTCCGTGAACAGGTCGAACCGGACCCCACGCCGAACACCCCGCCGCTTTCGGGGCGCGAAGCGGAAGAGCTGCGCCGGCCGGCCCCGCCCCTCGCTACGCCACTCGTCGGTGGGCTCCACCAGGTAGCTGGCCTGGAGCGCGCGCCGGAAGCTCGCCTTGTGCAGCCGCCGGCCCAAGAGGAGCTCGTACACGCTCTGCAGGTCGCTCAACGTGAAGGTGGGGGGCAGAAGGCGGAACGCGAGCGGAGACTGATCCACGCGCTGCCGCGCGACGGCCGCGGCGCGCTCCACGACGGCGCGATGCCGCGGCGCGAGGGGCGGGAGGGCGTCGAGCGGGAACCACTCGGCATCAGCGGCGGGGGCGTCGGTGCTGGCTGGCACCAGCGCCACGATGCCGATCGACACGTCGGCGTCGCCGGGGTGGCGCCGGCCATCGCTGAACGCGCCGGCCTGCTCGAAGAACGCCGGCGCGGAGCCGAGCACCGTCTGAGCGATGCGAGCCGCCGCTGCCTCGAGCCCCTCGTCCGGTTGCGGCGCGTCCCAGGGCAGCGTCCAGCGCTCCCGGGCTCCGGCCGGAGCCCGCAGCAGGAGTACTGCCAGCGCATCAGCCCTCGGCGAGAGCACGACGACGTCGACGGCGAGCGTCGTCCGGCGAACGGCTGACTTCATGGGGAAGGAAGGGCGCTCGCGCATGACGCGCGAATTAGTAGCAAAAAATCACTAATGTCAAGAGCGCGCCCGAACACGGCCGGCCAAAATAGTAATACTATGTTTCGAAATGGATCGCGGCAGTGTGGACGCTGATATACGGGATTCGGAACGCCGCGTCAACAGACGATGTGGCCGACCGCCGTCATGCACGCGCTGCAGGCGCGCCGCGCCGCCTGCGCGCAAGAAAACGGCCGCGTACGCGGCGGCGCCGTGTGTGCCACCGCATGTGGGCCGCGATGTGATGACTGTTGCGGCGCTTACGGAGTTGGCGCGGTCTGCGCGGAGGTGACGAGCACATCGCGGCGCAGCCCCGCGCCGTAACCGGCAACGGACGGAATGGTGATGGGAAGCTGGCCGGTGATTGGCGAGAGGCCGAGCAGCGCACGCGCCGCCGCGCGCTGCGACACCGGTGCCGATCCCCACGCGACGAGATACGCCGGCGTGCTGGGGAGCTCGCTCGCGATGTACGGATTGCTGAAGGTGACGAGTACGACCTTCGCGCCCGACCGCTGAAGCGAGTCGATCAACGTGCCCATTCCAGCCGGCGCGGCCAGCTTGGCCGTGGAAGAGCTGGCGCCGAAGTACGACGACACGATCACCACATCGGCCCCCTGCGATGCACGCAGCGCATTCTCGACCGACGCGGGGAACAGCGCAGGCTGCGGGCTCGCCACATACGTGCCGCCGGCAACGGCCGCACCAACCGTGGCGCCTGACGCCGCACCATAGAGCGACTCAGGCGACAGCGTGAGTGAACGCACCGCCGGGAACGCGCGCGACAACTCGCCATTGAATGCCAAGCCCGCGCCGAGGTCGACCTTGGGTGCGATCGTGAGGCTCACGATGCGGGCGGTCTTCGGCAGACGACCCAGGGGCACCGTGCCGAGCGAGTCCTTCACCAGCGTGATCGCCCGCTCGGCGGCGGTGCGGGCCGTCGCCATGTTGGCGCTGTCACCCACGATGGCACGCATCGCCTGCACGTCGACGAGCCGCTGACGATCCAGCCCCATCTCATGCTTGGCGGCCAGCAGCTTCCGTACGGACGCGTCGATGCGTGACTCTGGAAATTTCCCTGTGTGGACTCCGTCGACCACCGCGTCGATCGCGCCGACGTTGTCCGTGGGCATCAGGAGCACGTCCGCACCGGCGGCCACGGCGCGCTGCGTGACTTCGGCCATCGTCATCTTTCCGAGCACGCCGTTCATGTCGAGCGCGTCGGTGATGACGAGACCTTTGAACCCAAGGTCGCCGCGCAGCAGATCGGTCATGATGCGCGGATTGAGCGTCGCGGCAATGGGTGTCGTGTCGAGCGCCGGCATCAGCCCGTGGAAGGTCATGACGCCACGGACGCCGGCGTTGACGGCGGCGCGGAACGGCACGAGCTCCACGCTGTCGATACGGGCGCGCGATGCATCCACGCGCGCGAGCTCGAGGTGTGAGTTCTGCTCGGTGTCGCCGTGACCGGGGAAATGCTTGGCCGTGGCGAGCATCCCGTTCTCCTGGATGCCACGCACGAACGCGGCGCCCAATCCGGCGACGAGCTGTGGATTCTCGCCGAACGAGCGCAGGCTGATGACGGGATTCTTCGGATTGTTGTTGACGTCCATGACCGGCGCGAACGCCATGTGGATGCCGAGCGCCCGCCCCTCGAGCGCGGTGACGCGGCCCATGGCGTACGCGAGCGCCGAGTCTCGCGAGGCGCCGATGCCCATCTGGTAGGGGAAGCTGGTGGCGCCACCCAGATCGATGGCGTTGGGCAGGAAGTAACCACCGCGGGCACGGAATGCCGCGCCGGTCTCGAGATCCGCGCCGACCAGCAGCGGCAAGGGGCTCGCACTCTGTAGCGCGTTGAGCTTAACGGCAATCTCCGTCGGCGAGCCCACGGAGATGATCATTCCGCCCAGGTGCTGCTCGCGCATGAGCCGCTCGATGCGGCGGAAGTTGGCATCGTCGGACGCCGTGTAGTCGCCGAGCATCCAGGGCCAGACCATCTGAGCCGCCTTGTCGCGCAGCGACAGGGTAGCGAGCACCGAGTCGGCCCACGCCGTATCCGTTGCCGGACGGCGTGAGACCACGGCCGTCGTCGGTGCGGGTGCCGGCACCGACACCACCGGTGCTGAGGCGACGGATGTGCACGCGGCGAGCGCTGCCGCGAGGCAGAGCCGAAGGGTGCGACCAGCTGAGCGTGCTACCATGCGATCGTTCCCTGTTTACTTGTGTCGACGTCCTCCTCGCCGCCCTGCTTGAACAGGAAGGCGCCCATGTTCTTGGTGAGGAAGCTTCGTGCCTGTGGGTCCATCACGTTGAGCCCGTAATGGTTGATGAGCATGGTCTGCTGCTTGAGCCATTGGGCCCAGCA
>JBJMNM010000069.1:0-3779 GCA_045804305.1 Gemmatimonadaceae bacterium
ACCTCATCGCCTTCAACCGCGCGCACGCTGCCGAGGAGATGCCCTACTTCGGGCAGGAGATCTTCGAGCTCGCGGCGAAGAAGGGTCCGCTGACCAGTCCCGCATATCGCAAGGCGCTCGCCAAGTGCCGGCTGCTGTCGCGCACCAGAGGACTGGACGCAACGTTCGCGAAGCATGCGCTCGACGCGCTAGTGGCCCCTACCCAGAGCGCGCCGGCGCTGACCGATCTGGTGAATGGCGATCCGAACGGTCCGAGCAGCACGTCGCCCTGTGCGGTCGCCGGCTATCCGGCGATCACGGTGCCCATGGGCTATACCTTCGGGCTGCCGCTTGGCATCACCTTCATGGGGCTCGCGTGGAGCGAGCCTACCCTGCTCAAGCTCGCGTATGCGTTCGAGCAGGCCACGAAGGTGCGGCGTGCGCCGCGCTTCCTGCCAACGGCGGAGCTGGCTGCGCGCTGACGCGCAGCCAGCTCGTCACTGCACACCCTTTACCGACAACACGAATTGCGTCTCCCAGTCATCCTCCTCGGCGCGGGGGCGATCGCGTCTCCGCTCGCCGCTCAGACTCGCACCGTCGACGTGCTCGTGCGCGGCGGCACCGTCGTGGATGGAACCGGCGGTCCCGCGCGCCGAGCGGATGTTGGCGTGGACGGCGACCGCGTCGTGTTCGTGGGGAACGCTGCGTCCGGTGGAATACGGGCGCGCCGAATCATTGAAGCGACCGGGTTGATCGTCGCGCCCGGCTTCATCGATCCGCATACGCACACGCTGGAGGATCTGTCCAGCCCCGCGCGCCGCGGCAACGTAGGCTATCTGATGCAGGGCGTCACGACGGTCGTCACCAACAACGATGGAGGCGGAACGATCGACGTCGGTGCCACGCTCGACCGATGGAGCAGGGAAGGGATCGGCACCAACGCGGCGCTGTACGTTCCGCAGGGCGCCGTGCGTCGCAGCGTGATGGGCATGTCGGCCGCCGCGCCAACGCCTGCGCAGCTGGACTCCATGCGGGCGATCGTCGCGCGCGGCATGGGGGAGGGCGCGCTCGGTCTGTCGACCGGCCTCTACTACGCGCCTGGCAGCTACGCCACCACCGAAGAGGTGATCGCGCTCGCGAAGATCGCCGCCCGATACGGCGGGATCTACGACTCCCACATGCGCGACGAGAGCTCCTACACGATCGGACTGCTCGGCTCGATCAACGAAACGCTGCGGATTGCACGAGAGGCCGGCATTCCGGTGCACATCTCGCACATCAAGGCGCTGGGGACGGACGTGTGGGGACAGAGCGACACGGTCATCGCCCTGATTCGCTCGGCGCGCGCCGCGGGTCTGAACGTCACCGCGGATCAGTACCCGTACCTCGCCTCGGGTACGAGCCTGGGTGCCGCACTGTTGCCGCGATGGGCCGAAGCGGGCGGGCGGGATTCGCTGCGTGCTCGCGTACAGGATCCCGCGAACCGGCCCCGGCTCGTCGCGGAGATGGAGCGCAATCTCCAGCGTCGCGGCGGTGCGGCGTCGCTGCTCATCACGGCGACGCGCGACAGCAGCATCCGCGGCAGGACGCTCGCACAAGTGGCCGACGCTCGTCATCGTGCGCCGATCGATGTGGCGCTGGAGATCGTGCTCGCTGGAGATGCGTCGGTGGCGTCCTTCAACATGAAGGAGTCGGACCTTGCCAACTTCATGGTGCAGCCATGGGTGATGACCGGCTCCGACGGTTCGACGGGACATCCGCGCAAGTACGGCACCTTTCCTCGCAAGCTGCGGCAATACGTGTTCGGCAGCCATCTGCTCACGCTGCCGCAGGCGATCCATGCGTCCAGCCAGCTGACGGCGGAGACCCTCCAGCTCCCGGACCGCGGAGTGCTCGCGGTCGGCAAGCTCGCCGACATCGTCGTGTTCGATACCGCCACGATCGCCGATCAGGCGACGTACGTGAGTCCCGAGCTGCTCGCGACAGGTATGCGATACGTGCTCGTGAACGGCCGCATCGCCGTCGATCACGGAGCGTACACTGGCCAGCTGGCAGGACGTGCGCTGCGCCGCGCGCCACAGGCGCGTGCTGGTGCAGCCGCATCGGGCACCGCACCGTCGCCGGATTATGCGGCGCATGTGGAAGTCCGACGCACCACGCACGGCGTTCCGCACATCAAGGCCGCCGATCTCGGTGCCGCGTACTATGCGCTCGCCTACGTGCAGGCCGAAGACTACGGCGCGCGCGTGCCGCTCGAGCTCCTGCGGTCGCGCGGCGAGATGGGCCGCTGGTTTGGCCGCGACAGCATGGAGCGCGACTTTTCCGAACGGCTCGCCTATGATCGCGCGCTGTCGGCGTATCCCTTTCTCGACGAGGAAACCCGCGCTGTCTACGAGGGCTTTGCCGCGGGGGTGAACCGCTACGTCGAGCTCCACCCGGAGGAGTTTCCCGATGGATTCGCGCCCCGGTTCACCGGGTACGACGTGCTCGCACACGACGTGAGCACGGCTACCGCGGCACAGGCGGCTCGATTTCTCGCGCGTGTGGATCCGTCGTATCGCCGCTCGCGCGCACCCGCGGCGGCCGCGAGCCCGGCCGAGGGAGCTTCGCCGGATCAACCCTGGATAGACGAGCCCGATGAGGGGTCGAACGCGTGGGCCTTCGCGCCGAGCCGCTCGAAAACCGGGCGGGCGATGCTGCTCCGCAATCCGCATCTTCAGTGGAGTGCCGGCTACTACGAAGCGCACATCACGGTGCGCGGCACGCTCGATTTCTACGGAGACTTCCGGATCGGCGGGCCGTTCGGCGTGATCGGCGGCTTCAACCGCGATCTCGGATGGTCCACGACGAACAACGATCCGCTGCTCGGGCAGGTTTATGCGATGGCTGTGGATCCCGCGAACGCCGATCACTACCTGCTCGACGGCGTTTCACGCCCGATCGAGCGCGACAGGGTGAAGGTGGACTACCGCGACGGGACGTCGCTGGCGAGCGAGACCCGGGAGCTGCCGCGGACACCGTTCGGGCCTGTGGTGTTTCGCGACAGCGCGAGGATCTACGTGCTACGCGCCGCCACCGACGGTGATTTCCGCGCCGGCGAGCAGTTCCTGCGGATGATGAAGGCCAGCTCCCTGAGCCAATGGAAGGACGCGATGCGGATGCGCGCGCGCCTGAACTCGAGCTTCACCTACGCTGATCGAGCGGGCAACATCTTCTATCTGTGGAACGCGGCGATCCCCTCGCTGCCGCAGGGAAGCGGAGCGGACACGATGGCGGTGGAGGCTCACGGGATCGCCGACCTGTGGAGCCACTACGTACCCTTCGATTCCCTTCCGCAGGTGCTCAACCCGAAGGGCGGCTACGTGCACAACGAGAACGACGCGCCCTACTTCACGAACATGCGGCAGCCGCTGGATCGCGCCACCTTTCCCGCCTACTTCCCCGAGCCGCGGTTGGGTCTGCGCAGCCAGTTGGCGATCGATCTCATCGACACACGCCAGAAGCTGTCGCTCGCCGACATGCTCGCGCTGAAGCACTCCTACCGCATGCTCCTCGCCGACCGCGTGCGCGACGACCTCGTGGCAGCCGTGCGGGCGTCGCAACCGGCGCCGGAGGCAGCGCACGCCGTGGATGTCATTGCGCGGTGGGATGGCACGGCCGCGCCGACGAGTCGCGGCGGCGTACTGTTCGAGCTCTGGTGGCGGCGGTACGTGGCCGGAGCGCGGCCGGACACGATGTACGCTGAACCCTGGAGCGACAGCGCGCCGACCCGCACGCCGCGCGGCATCCGCTTTCCCGCG
>JBJMNM010000070.1:0-3492 GCA_045804305.1 Gemmatimonadaceae bacterium
AGACGCCGCTGCACGTCACGCCGGGCGTGGAGAAGTTCTTCCACGACATCAGCCGCAACTATGCCGGAGAGCAGGCCCGCTGGTTGTTCGACGTGAAGACGGCGCTGAACGACCGGCGCGCGAGAGAATGGATCCTGCGCGACGTGTACTGGAACGCCATTCTGCGCAACACGATCTCGCTGACGGGACTTCAGGGGTCGAACAAGACCAACGTGATCCCCGCGGAGGCGAGCGCGGAGATCGACATCCGATTGCTTCCCGACCAGAGTCCGGACTCCATGCTCGCGACGTTGAAGCGGATTGTGGCTGACACGGCGGTGCACTTCCAGACGCTGCTCGCGCCGAAGGCGCCGTTCGAGAGCCCGGTCAACACCGAGCTCTTTCGGGCGGTGGAGCGCGCGGCGAAGGAGCGCGATCCGAGCGCGTTCGTGACGAGCTCGATGATGACCGGCGCCACGGACCGTCCGAGCTATCGCAAGCTCGGCATCATCGCGTACGGGCTGGATCCGTTCCGCGTGGAAGCAGCCGACGAGCAGCGGGGCGTACACGGCAACGACGAGCGGCTGTCGGTGGAGAACGTCGGGTTCGGAGTGCGGTTTCTGTACGACATTCTCCGATACGCGCAGTAACCAGGACCCCAGGCGCAGACGGTTTGATGCGGTCGCCGCGACTCCCGGCCGTACTCAGTACTTCGTACCAGGTACGAAGTACTGAGTACGGCTGGTGCTCTCATCGCGGACGGATGTCCGTTACATCGCCGGAGCGCCGAGACGCAGGGAGTTCCAGATCAGCGGGAACGTCGCCATCGACTGTGCCCGGTACTGCGGCCGGAAGCCGAACAGCACGACGTGCCCGTTGCCGCGCTTCACGTCCACCATCGCCGCCTTGCCCGCGAGCCTCGGCGCCCCGAGGAGCCAGCCGCTCGCGAGCGGATCGCCGGAGGCGGGATAGCGCGCGACCACGGTCGCCCGCGCCGGATCCGTGACGTCGAACGTCGGGGAATCCTCGAACCACACCACCGACGACGGAGACGTCAGCCCGGCGGCGAGCGAATTCGCTCGGTCGAACTCCACCGTGATCAACGAGCCGGGCGCGTAGAACTCCGTCGGCCGCACGCCGGCGAGCACGTTGGTCACGGGAAGCTGCAGCGCCTCGATCGCGTAGTCGCTCGCGTCGTTGAACGCGAGCACCGTGCCCCCGGCGTCGACGAACGCGGCCAGCGCCGAGGCGCCCGCGTCGCCCAGCCCGCCCTTGAGCGAGTCGGGGTAGTTCCCGGCCGGGCCACGCGCGATGATCCGCGCATTCTGATCCGGGATGATGACCGCGTCGAACCGCGAGGCGAGGTTCCCCGCACGAATGTCGCGCGCCGTCACGAGCGTGAACGGGATGCGGTACTGGTCGAAGACCCAGCGCGTCCATCCCTCGTCCATCGACGCCGACGCGTTCTTGAAGATCGCGATGCGGCGTGCGCGAGCATCGCTGAGCCCGGGCGCGACCCAGCGCGTCGGCGCAACCGGCGCCACGACGGTCGTCGCGACGGTCACCGAGTCCGGCACCATCGCCACGTCGAAGCCATAGAGTAGTGGCAGCGTGTGTGCGGTTACATCGTACGGCCGCTTCGGCGGACCGCCGGGATACTCGTGCAGGTTCGGATAGCGCTGGGCCTCGAGCAGCGTCTTGGCGAACGAGCCGTAGGGCTGCGCCGTGTGAATCACGTAGCTCCCGGCGGGGAAGCTCCGGCCGGTCGCCGTGAAGGCGTTCGTGGCCCGGCGCACCTCAACCTGTCCGCGCTGCAGGATGGGGAGCGCGGCGTTCACGGCGGTGTCGCGCGCCGGCTGCGCCGGGATGACGATCGACGCCGGCCAGTCACTCCGGCCTGGCGCGCGCTTGCCCGCCACCGCGTTGCGCTGCACCTGCGAGTAGCTGGAGAGCCACAAGGCGCGGTCGTCCGCCGCCTGCGCGAGCAGCGCCCACGACGCGGCCATCTGGTACTTCACGATGTCGCCGATTCCCCAGGCGCCCCCATTCCATTTCGTGAGGAAGTCGACGCCCGTCACCTTGGGATCGACGTTGTAGCCGGCCCGCAGCGAGTCGTAATTCACGCGGATGGGCGACGCGAGCTGCGCGCTGGCCGTCTCGGTGAGGATCCGGATCGCGCCGTGATAGTGCTGATAGGCGCGCGCCGGCGTCCATGCGTCGTACGACGTGTTGTTCGCGATGCCGGTGAAGCCCTGCGCGGTCATGCGCCAGGTCATCGACTTGCCCATCTGTGCCACGCCGGCCATCAGGATCGGGTCGATGTTCGGCTCGACGGGGTCCATGTACGGCGGAATGAAGATGCGCGACCCCGCCGACCCCTGCTGATGGATGTCGTTGACGATCTGCGGGTGATATGGCGAATACAGCGAGTCCACGACCATTCGCGTTTCGGCCTGCGTGAACGCGTACCAGTCGCGGTTGTTGTCATGTCCCGTGTAGTAGTGATACAGGGCCGGTGGGCCGCTGCCCTCCCACGCGGTGCCGAGCGTGCTCCGGTACCAGTCGCCCACGATGTCCACGCCGTCCGGGTTGACCGACGGCACGAGGATGGTCAGCGCGTTGCGGCGGATGGACCGCGATTCCTCGTCTTCACCCGTTGCGAGGCGATGCGCCAGCACGAGTGGGGTGAGGATGCCGCCGACCTCCGTCGAATGGATGCTCGACGTCACCAGCACGACGACCTTCGCGTCGCGCTCCAGCGCCGCGCGCTCCTGCGCGGTCGTGAGGCGTGGATCGGCGAGCCGACGCGCGGCGTCGCGGATCTTCGGCAGGTTCGCGAGCGTGGCCGGATCACCGATGAACGCCGCGATGAATGGGCGGCCCAGCGTGGTCTTGCCCAGCTCGTGCACTTCGACGCGTGGCGAGGCGGCATCCAGCGCCCTGAAGTAGGCAACGACCTGCGACCATTGCGGCAGCTTGCGGTCGGTGCCGGGCTCGAAGCCGATGATGGACGCGGGGGTCGGGACGCTTCGATTCTGGGCGGGCGACGAAGACGGAAGCAGCAGGCCGGCCGAAAACATGGCGGCCACGAGCGAGCGGAGGCGCATGGGGGGTGGGTTGGGGTCTGCCAAGCATACGAACGACGGTCGGGCCTCGTTGGCCGAGCTATAAGCGGCAAGCCCGGAAGCCAGTGCAGAAGACGCTGTCAGCCTAAGGCTATCGAGCAATAAGCCTTCGCTGATCGCTGTACGGAACAGCATCGCGATACTTGGGCTGGTTCGTGGCGAAGGGCGGCGCACAATTCCAGCTGACAGCGCCAGTTGCACTGAACTACGGACCGCGGTTGGTTGTTCCGTCGTTAACGGCGTTGCCCACCAAACCGCGCGAGTATCTCTCTCACCCGGTCGAGCGGGATCGCCTCCACCGTCCGCCCCCGCGCCGTGACCGACGTCGCCATGAACAGCGAATTGTAGATCGCCTCCTCCGTCGCCTCCACCACTGCCTCGAACAGCG
>JBJMNM010000071.1:0-3510 GCA_045804305.1 Gemmatimonadaceae bacterium
CACGCGCGCCGAAATGACTGAGCAAAGGAAGTAGGGCCCCGCGAGCGCATTCCCTCCAACCCGGTCCTCGATTGCGCGCCACACTCGTTCGTCTATTTCTTGCCGCCGCCATCGCGTCGGCGGCGCCGCTCCGCGCCCAGACGCCGTTCCGTGCCACGATCGACGCCTATCGGAGCGCGCACGAGGTGGAGATCCTCGGCGAGCTCCGCGACCTGCTCGCCATCCCGAATCTCGCGAGCGACAGCGCGAACATCCGCCGCAACGCCGCCGCCGTGCAGGCCATGCTCACCAAGCGCGGCATCGCGACGCGGCTGCTCGAGTCACCCACGGGAGGACCGCCCGCCGTTTATGGTGAGCTGCGAATGCCGGGTGCGACGCGCACCGTGGTGCTCTACGCGCACTACGATGGACAGCCGGTGGAGGCGGCGAAGTGGGCGACTCCGCCGTGGGAGCCCACACTGCGCGACGGTCCCCTCGAGCGAGGGGGACGCGTCGTTCCCTTCCCGACCGCGAGCGGCACGACCGGTCCGGAGTGGCGCCTCTACGCGCGCTCGGCGGGCGACGACAAGGCGCCGATCCTCGCCATGCTGGTGGCGCTCGACGCGCTGCGGGCCGCGGGAACGGCGCCGAGTGTGAACCTGAAGTTCTACTTCGACGGAGAGGAAGAGGCCGGCGACGCACATGCGCACGCCATGCTCGAGCGGCACGCGTCCCTGCTCGCGAGTGACGGCTGGGTGTTCGCCGACGGTCCGGTGCACCAGAGCCGCCGTCAGCAGGTCGTGTTCGGTGTGCGGGGCGTCACGGACGTGGTGATCACGGCGTACGGACCGGCGCGTGCGTTGCACAGCGGCCACTATGGCAACTGGGCGCCGAACCCCGCGGCCGTGCTCGCGAACTTCATCGCGTCGCTGCGCAATGCGGATGGCCGCATTCTCGTCCCCGGCTACTATGACGACGTACGACCGCTCACGGCGGCCGATCGTCGCGCGCTCCGCACGATGCCCGTGGTGGACAGCGCACTGCGGCGCGAGCTGCTGCTTGGCGGCACCGAGGCAAATAACGCACTGCTCGCCGAACGGATCATGCAGCCCGCGCTCAACCTGCGCTCGTTTCATTCCGGACCGATCGGCGCGGCCGCGAACGCCATTCCCACCGAGGCAACGGCATCCATCGACTTCCGCCTCGTCCCCGACGAGCGCCCCGAGCGCATCCGCGCGCTGATCGAGGCATACGCAACGAAACAGGGCTACGCGGTGATCCACGCAGCGCCCGACAGTGCGACGCGACTGTCGAAGGCCCGACTGCTACGGTTTGAATGGGGGGCCGAAGGGTATCCGGGCCAGCGCACACGCGCCGACACTCCGCTCGCCCGCGCCGTGGTGCAGGCCGTGAGCGAAGGGATCGGCGCACCGGTGATCGAGGTGCCGATCCTCGGCGGCAGTCTGCCGACGTATCTGTTCGCCGAGGTGCTGAAGGCGCCGCTGGTGGTGGTGCCGATCGCCAATCACGACGACAATCAGCACGCCGCGAACGAGAATCTGCGATTGCAGAATCTGTGGGACGGGATCGCGGTATTTGCCGGGATCGAAGGCCGGCTGGGGCAGCGGTGGGGGGCGGTGGTGCCGTGAGCGCCCGCGCATCATCGTGTGGACATAGATGATGACTCGACTGGATCCTGGAGTGCCCAGGACTCAGTACAGAGAACGTAGTGCCCGACCGCGGTAGGCCAGTAGTGGGTGTTACAGTGGAGTACCGAGTACTCCACCCAATACTGTCCTACCGCCAGGTCGGGCTCTCGACATCCCAGTGCTCTGTACTCAGTCTTTCAGTTGCTGAGTACTCTGTCGAGTCGATCGCTGTCTGCTCAGGCGACGCTCCGTCGCTCAGCACCCCGTGACGAAAAAGCTGCGAAGCGCCGTCGTTCCGGGGGCGGCTGGCGCGATGACGAGCACGCCCGTCTGGCCGGCGGTGAAGGTCTGATTGCCCGCATTGATCGCCACCGTCTGCGTGCCGGTGTTGGTGAGCCGGATCAACTGCGAGCCAGGCGCAACGTTGATCAGCCCGGAGGTCGTGCCGAATCCGATCCCGGTCGCGCTGGAGGTACCGAGCGCCGCGCCAGGCGCGGAAACGTACACATCGTAGGTGCCGGAGCCCGGCGCCAGATTCACCACACGGAGGCCAGCCTGTCCGGCGGTCGGCGCGAGCGATGTGCTGATCGTGGCATACTGGATGGCGCCACTGAATCCGGGATAGGCCACGACGACATAGTTGTTCCCACCCGTGAACGTCGGCGCGAAGGCGGTCGACACCGAGTTCGTCGTTCCAGCCTGCCGCACCTCGAAGTCGGGGCTGAACGCGTTGAGGGCGCTGCAGGCGCTGCTGCCGCCGAACGTGACATTCGAGTTGCCCGTCGCCACCGTGCTGCCGGTTGCGATGTCGAGCGAGCTGTTCGTGGCGTTGGCAAAGCGGACCGTCGCGTTGGCCCCATTGCCGGTGCTGTCGTCGTCGTTGCACGCGGCGAGCGTGCAGAGCGAGAGTAGAGAGAGTGTGACGAGTAAACGGTGCTGCATGGCGCTTCTCCTCCGTGACATCGACCGTCGTCAACTCGCGCGCGGAGGAATGCCGCGCGCGGTCACCGCACAGAGCGGGCGGGACGAGTCGCGAACGCGCAATAACCGAACCTCGTATCGCCGTCGCGAACCACGTCACGCATGAGTCGTGATACAAATCACGCGCGACGCGCGGTGCTATAGGACCTTGGTCGAAGCGTCGACCTCGGCCGCAGCGAGGATGCCGCGCTCGAGATAGATGGGACGCACCTCGACACGCAGCGCGGGAAGCCGCAGCGCGAACCAGGCGGCCGCGGCGAGGCAGCACATGCCACCGATGAGGATCGTCGTCGTGGGACCGACGCGCTCGCCCGCAACGCCGGCGAGCAGGCTGCCGATCGGCGCGGTGCCGAGGAAGGCCATCGTGTAGAACGCCATGACACGGCCGCGCAGCTCCTCGTCCACGACGGTCTGCAATATGGTGTTGGTGGCGGCCATGGTGATCATCATGCCGGCGCCAATCGCGGGAAGGATGATGAGCGCCATCCAGAGCGTCCGCGCGAACGAGAAGGCCACGAGGCCCGCGCCGAAGACGGTCGTCGACCACATCATCACACGGCCGAGACCCAGCACCGTGCGCCGCGAGGCGAGATACAATGCGCCAGCCAACGCGCCGACGCCCGACGCGGTCATCAGGAAGCCAAGGGTATGTGGTCCGCCGTGCAGCAGCGTCGTCGCGAGCGCCGGCATCAGCACCGTATACGGCATTCCCATGATGCTCACGAGCGACAGCAGCAGCAGCGCCGAGCGAACAGGCGCGAACCGGGACACGTATGGAAAGGCGACGCGCAGCTCGTCCAACACGCGTGTGTCGCGCGCCGCCGGCGTGCGCGCCGGCACGTCCATCGCGAGCAGGGAAGCGATCACCGCCAGATACGAGATGGCGTCGATCATGAAGCAC
>JBJMNM010000072.1:0-3122 GCA_045804305.1 Gemmatimonadaceae bacterium
GAGTCGCGTGCTGGCCGGAGCGCCCATCACGTCGCTCACCGGTGGCGGCACGGCACGCGGTCGCGGCTTCAAGCCCGAGACGATGTACTCCGATCTCGCGTTCGACTTCGGGCCGTCGTCCGTGGATACGATCGGGGTGGACTCGCTCATCGTGCACGCGCGACTCGCCAGCGGCCTGGCCACGGTGACGCGCGCGCAGGTGCGGGGCTCGGGAGCGCTCATCGACGTGGCGGGCCAGTTCGGGCTCGACGCGCGGCACAGCGGAACGTTGACCTATGCCGTAGCCGTCGATTCGCTCGGCACCATTGGGCGATTCCTTCCCGGACTCGGCCCCGACACCGGGGCCATGAAGCCACGCCCGCTCATGACGGCCCAGCGGCTCCGGAGAGCGCGTGCCGACTCCGCGCGCGTCGACAAGGCGACGGAAGTAGCGCGCGCGATCAGCGGAGCGCCGGTAGCGAGAGTGCAGGTGGACACGCCGAACGCCATCCCACGGAACGTGCTCGCCGGCTCGCTGCGGGCCGGGGGAACGATCACTGGCTCGGTGCGCCGCTTCTCCCTGCAGGGTACGGCGCAGGGTACGGGTCTGATCGTGCGCGGCAACTCGGCGCGGCGAGTGGCGGCGACGTACAGCTGGCAGGATGCGCGAACGTCCCGCTCGAAGATGACGGTCTCGCTCTCGGGCGACACGATCAGTGCCTTCGGGTTCTCGTTCGACAGCCTGGCCGGCGATCTCTCGTACCTGAAGCCGAGCGGTACGGTCGCGCTCTACATCAAGCAGCAGAGCCAGCGCGACTACGCATTGCGCGGCGACTTCACCCTCGACAAGGCGCGCAACGAGCTCCGTCTGGCCGACGTGACGCTGAACTTCGACTCCACCACGTGGCATTCGACCCATCCGTCGAAGATCCGGTGGGGCACGAGCGGGATCGAGGTGGTGGACCTCGAGCTGCGGAGCGGGCCCACGTCACGCATCTACGCGAACGGGCTGCTGCCCACGAAGGGCCGCGCGAACTTCGATCTGTCGGTGCGGGACTTCAACGTGGAGGAGATCGCGGGTCTCCTCCAGAGCGACGTACCGGTGGCCGGCAACCTCACGCTCGAGGCGCACATGGAAGGCACCGCCGAGAATCCGAGCGCGAACGGCCGGCTGGACTTCGTGAGGGGCACCTATAACGCGACCACGGTGCCGGAGGTGCATGGCACCTTCGCGTACGCCAACAAGCAGCTCACGACGAACGCCACGGCCACGGACTCCACGGGCCGTCTACTGGCGCGCGTGAACGGCACCGTGCCGATCGATCTCGCCCTGAACGGCGTGACGGGCTCACGTCTGCTCGACCTGCCGCTCCAGGTGACGCTCGCCTCGGACAGCCTGCCGATCAACCTCATCCCGCAATTCACGGACGTGGTGAGCGACATCGGCGGTCGCGCGATCGGCAACGTGACGGTGGGCGGAACGCTGAAGAAGCCCGTCCTCAACGGGTCGCTCACGCTCGCCAACGCGCAGTTCAAGCTGCCGGCGACGGGCGCGTTCTTCAAGCAGGTCAACGGCTCGGTGCGCATGACGGGAGACACGGTATACGTGGACTCCATCAGCGCCTCGGCGAACGGACCGGTGCGCGTATCCGGTGTGCTCGCGGTCGGCAACTGGCGCGAGCCGGCGTTCAACCTGCTGCTCACTGCCGACGATGCCGAACTGCTGAACAACGATCATGGTCAGATCCACGCCGACGCGGAGCTGCGGCTTTCGGGGCCGTTCAACCAGGCGTCGGTGACCGGTCAGGTCACGATCATCCACGGCGTGTTGTACGTGCCACCGCCGACGGGCAAGACGCTGGTGGGCGCCGGCGACCCGGCGCTCTTCAGCGTGATCGACACGGCGATCGCGGTGCAGCGCGAGATCTTCCCGGCGCAGTCGCCGCTGTTCAAGAATCTGCGGGTCGACGTGGATCTCTCGGTGGAGCGCAACACGTGGGTGCGCTCGCGCGAGGCCAACGTGGAGGTGTTCACCGATGGGCCGATGCGCGTGAGCGTCGTGGGCGACGCGCTCACGCTGACCGGCGCCATCGACGCGGACCGTGGCGAGTACACCTTCCTCACGCGGCGCTTCCAGATCACGCGCGGCTCGGCCGTGTTCATCGGCACGCCGGATCTGAACCCGACCTTGCAGATCACGGCCGAGGTGCCCGTCAGACAATCCACGGGCACGACGAACATTCGCGTGCTGGTGGGCGGCACGCTGCAGACGCCGCGCATCTCGCTCGAGAGCGACGCGCAGCCGCCACCGACGCAGAGCCAGCTCCTCACCTATCTCGCGTTCGGCGAGACGTCGGGCTCGTTGCTGCAATCGAGCACGCCGTCGCTGGTCGCGGGCGATCTCGTCAGCGTCGCGGCGGGCCGACTGGCGGCCATCGCCCTGGGCGAGGGGCTGAACTCCGCGGAGGGCGAGGCGGCGCGCTCGCTCGGCGTGGACGTGTTCAACATCACGCCCGGCACGCTGCCGGTCTCCACGGCGGCGAGCGGGTTCGATCAATTTCTCAAGGGCACGGAGTTCGAGGCCGGCAAGTACGTGAACCCGCGCACCTTCGTATCGGTCGTCACCACGGCCGGCGGCGTCGCCTGCTTCGGCGGCAAGGGTGCGCAGGATCCCAACAATCCGACGAGCGGCGCGTGTGCACCGCCCGGCCTGACGATCACGCACCGCACGGCCAAGGGCTACCGCTTCGAGGCGGGCTACACGCCGCGGTACATTCCCCAAGCACCGACGCTCGCCGGACAGGCCGCGCCCGCGATCGGGCAGCTCGGGGCGTTCATCATTCGGGAGTGGCGGTTCTAGACTCGCGTTCCACAATACGGTGATCTGGAGCGGTGTGCCGGTCGCAAGATCAAGGGCGTGGCACTGCTCCAACATCCAGCGCGCGTGGACGTCAGTGTCCGGTGCGCTCGACGGTCTTGCCGGAGAAGTTCTCCGTCGTGACGTCCTTGTTCGTCTCGAGCGAGCGCACGTAGCTCACCAGCATCCAGATCTGGTCGGGGGAGATGAGGCTGCCCCAGGCGGGCATGCCTTCAGGGCGCCCCTGATAGATGGACTCGAAGACTTCGCTGGGCGCTCCGCCGAA
>JBJMNM010000073.1:0-5855 GCA_045804305.1 Gemmatimonadaceae bacterium
GACCTTCACCATCGATTCCTGCTGGATCATGGTCGGTCTCCCTTAGCGTGCGCGGCCGACGATCTCGACCACGCGCCACCGCTTGTCCTTCGACAGCGGGCGGGTCTCGACGATGCGCACGGTGTCGCCGACCTTCGCCGAGTTCTCCTCGTCGTGGGCCTTCAGACGCTTCGTGCGCGTCACCATCTTGCCATAGACCGGGTGCGGCACGCGACGCTCGATCGCGACCACCACGGTCTTCTCCATCTTGTCGCTCACCACGAGGCCCGTGCGCGACTTGCGCGCGTTCCGCTCGGTGGCGGCCTTTTCCTGATTCGTCATTTCAGCCATGTGTCATTCCCCCCGCGCGGTCAGCGCGCGCTCTCGAGCTCGCGCTCGCGCAGGATGGTCTTGAGGCGCGCCACATCCTTGCGGATCCAGCGCAGCCGGAGCGGGTCTTCGAGGGGCGTCGTCGCAGCCCGGAACTGCAGGTTGAACCGCTCCCGCTCGAGCTCCGCGATGCGCGACTGGATCTCCTCGACCGACAGCTCGCGAATTTCGTCAGCTCGCATCGGTGTGCGCCTCCTCACGCACGACGAACTTGGTCTTCACCGGCATCTTCGCCGAGGCGAGGGCCATCGCCTTCTGTGCGATGTCGAGGCTCACGCCCTCGAGCTCGAACATCACGCGGCCCGGCTTCACCACCGCCACCCACATCTCGGGCGATCCCTTGCCCTTTCCCATGCGGGTCTCGGCCGGCTTCTTCGTGATCGGCTTATCGGGGAAGATGCGGATCCACACCTTGCCCCCACGCTTGATGTGCCGGGTCAACGCCACACGGGCGGCCTCGATCTGCCGGCTGGTCACCCAGCCCGGCTCGAGCGCCTGGAGGCCGAAGGTGCCGAACGCCACCGTGTTGCCACGCTGGGACAGCCCCTTCATGCGACCCTTGAACATCTTGCGGAACTTGACGCGCTTTGGACTCAGCATCGGTCGGCTCCCTTACTGCCCGCTGGAGTACGTGGCGCCACGACGGTCGGCCACGACTTCGCCCTTGAAGATCCAGACCTTCACGCCGATGGTGCCGTACGTGGTCTTGGCGGTCGAGATCGCGTAATCGATGTCGGCGCGGAGCGTGTGCAGGGGCACACGACCCTCGTGGTACCCTTCCACGCGCGCGATCTCGGCGCCGCCGAGCCGCCCGCCCGCCTTCACCTTGATGCCCGCGGCGCCCATGCGCATGGTGCTCTGCACCGCGCGCTTCATGGCGCGGCGGAACGAGATGCGCTGCGCGAGCTGCGCGGCGATGTTGTCCGCCACCAGCTGCGCATCGAGCTCGGGACGCTTGATCTCCTCGACGTTGATCCCGACTTCCTTGCCGGTGAGATGCGCCAGCTCATCGCGCAGCTTGTCGACCTCGGCACCCTTCTTCCCGATCACGACGCCGGGCCGCCCCGTGTGGAGCGTCACGACGACCTTCCCGGGCTTGCGCTCGATCACGATGTTCGCGATCGCCGCATGGCCAAGACGCGCCTTGAGATACTTGCGCAGCAGCTCGTCCTCGCGGAGCAGCGCCGGCAGCTCACGCCCGGCGTAGTACCGGGAGTTCCACTGCTTGCTGATGCCGAGGCGAAAGCCGATCGGATTGGTCTTCTGTCCCATTAGCGCCCTTCCCGTTCGGAGACCACGATTTCCACGTGGCTCGTCCGCTTCTGAATCGGAGTCGCGCGACCCTGAGCGGCCGGCATGAACCGCTTGAGCTTCGGCCCCTCGTTGATCACCGCGTGCTTGATGTACAGCGCATCCACGTCCAGCGCGGCGTTCGTCGCCCGCGCGGCCTGCTCGGCGTTCGCGACCGCCGACTTCAGCGTCTTCGTGATCTGCTTCGCCGCGTGCTTCTTGGAGAACGTGAGGAGCGCGAGCGCGTCGTTCACGTCCTTCCCGCGGATCTGGTCGATCACCAGGCGCATCTTGTACGGCGACTGCCGCGTGCCACGCATCAGCGCCCGCGCCTCCGTGGCCGGCCCACGCCGCGCCACCACCTTCTTGGCGGCCGGCCGCTTGGCGGTCGTTTTCTTGGCAGCCGACTTGGCGGCCGACTTCTTCGCGGCGGGCATTACTTGCCTCCCGCCGGCTTGGCCGGCGCTGCCGCCTTCTTGTCCACCGGCTTGCCGCCCGTGTGGCCACGGAACAGACGCGTCGGCGAGAACTCGCCGAGCTTGTGCCCGACCATGTTCTCCGTCACGTAGACCGGGATGAACTTGTTGCCGTTGTGCACGGCAAAGGTGTGACCGACGAAGTCGGGGAGCACCGTGCTCGCGCGCGACCAGGTCTTGATCACCTTCTTGGAGCCGGCGCTGTTCTGCTGCCCCACCTTCTTCACGAGGGCCTCCTGGACGAACGGGCCCTTCTTTACGCTTCTCGCCATGGTCTCAATCCCGGATTACTGCGTGGCCTTGCCGCGCTTCCGGCCGCGGACGATCATCCGCTGCGACGGCTTCTTCTTGTTGCGCGTCTTGACGCCTTCCTTCTTGCCCCACGGGCTGACGACGTTCCGTCCGCCGCGCGTCCGTCCACCGTGCGGGTGATCCACCGGATTCATGACCTCGCCGCGCACCTTCGGGCGCTGTCCCATCCAGCGGCTCTTGCCGGCCTTGCCCCACGACTCGAGCTCGTGCTCGGCATTGCCCACTTCCCCGATCGTCGCCAGGCAGCGGACGTGCACCATGCGCACTTCCGAGCTCGGCATGCGAAGGGTGACGTAGTCGCCCTCCTTCGCCATCACCTGCGCCGACATCCCCGCCGAGCGGCAGATCTGCCCGCCCTTGCCCACCTTCAACTCGATGTTGTGCACCGCCGTCCCGAGCGGGATCTCGCCGAGGGGCAGCGCGTTGCCGAGCCGCACGTCAGTGCCCGGGCCCGAAGCGATCACGTCGCCCACCTTCAGCCCCTTCGGGTGGAGGATGTAGCGCTTCTCCCCGTCCGCGTACTCCACCAGCGCGATACGCGCCGAGCGATTCGGATCGTACTCGATCTCGCGCACCGTGCAGGGCTCGCCGAGCCGGTTGCGCTTGAAGTCGATGATCCGGTACTTCCGCTTGTGGCCGCCGCCGATGCGACGCATCGAGATGTGGCCGTGATTGTCACGACCACCGCTCTTCTTGATCGGCTCGAGCAGCGACTTCTCCGGCGTCCGCGTCGTGATCTCGGCGAAATCCGAGACCGAGCGGAAGCGGCTGCTCTTCGTGACCGGCTTGAATTGACGAATTGGCATGTCTGCTTAGCCCTCGAAGATCTCGATCTTGTCGCCTTCCGCGAGCTTCACGATCGCCCGCTTCCAGTGCGCCTTGCGGCCGACGCTCTTCCCCACGCGCTTCTCCTTCCCGCGGTGGTTCGAGGTCCACACTCCGGTCACCTTGACGCCGAACAGCGTCTGGATGGCCTGGCGAATCTCCAGCTTGTTGGCGTCGGGATGCACCTCGAAGTGGTACTCCCCGCGGTCCTGATACGCGACCGAGCTCGCTTCCGTGATGAGCGGCCGCACGATCGTGCGATGAAGCGTCGGCATCGGCTACTTCCCCTTTTTCTTCGTGGACTTGCCCGAGCCTTTGGCCGGGCCACGCTTGGCCGCCGACTTCTTGGCGGTCGTCTTCTTGGCGGTCGCCTTGGTCTTCTTGCTCGCCGCCTTCTTCGCGCTCGTCTTCTTGGCGGCCTTCGCCGTCGTCTTCTTGGCGGCGGCCTTGGCCGGTGCCTTCGTCTTCCGCGCCGGCGCTTCCGCGCTCTCCGCGATCGGCGCGAGCGTCTGGCCGAGGGCACCCGCCTCGACGAGCAGCACATCCGACCAGAGGATGTGGTACGTCGAGCTGTCGCTGTACGGCATCACGTGCACGTTCGGGATGTTGCGACCGCTCAGGAAGACGTTCGGCTTCACGCCGTCGGTCAGCACGAGCACCTTCTTGTCCGCCATGTCGAGGCGGCTCACGAGCGAGAGCAGCGACTTGGTGTGCGGCGCGTCGAAGTTGAAGGCGTCGATCACGTAGATCGCGCCCTCGGCGGCGCGCGCGTTCAGCGCGCTCTTCTTGGCGAGCGCACGGACCTGGCGCGGCACGTACTCGTCGTACGGGCGCGGCGTCGGGCCGAACACGGTGCCACCGCCCACGAAGTGCGGCGCACGGGTCGAGCCCTGACGGGCGCGGCCGGTGCCCTTCTGCTTCCAGGGCTTCTGGTTACCACCGACGACGTACTTGCGGACTTTGGTCGAGGCGTTGCCCTGGCGCTGGTTGGCCATGAAGGCCTTCACCGCCTGGTGCATCACCGGCATGTTGATCACGCCGTCGAACGTCGCTTCGGGCAGCGTCACCGTCTCGGTGCGCGCGGTGCCGAGCGCCGTGTAGGCCGAGGCGCGATTGGTCTGGTTGTCTGGCATCGGTTATCCCTGCTTCCGGACGACGACGATCCCGTTCTTCGGGCCGGCGACGGCGCCGCGGACGTAGATCAGATTACGCTCGGCATCCACCTTCTCGACCCGCAGGCCGATCTGGGTGTGCCGCTCAGCGCCATAGTGGCCCGGCATCTTCTTGCCCTTGATGACGCGCGACGGATCGGTGCCGGGTCCGATGGAGCCGGGCCGGCGGTGCTTCGTGTTGCCGTGCGTGTTCGGACCGCCGCCGAAGCTCCAGCGCTTCACGACACCCTGGAAGCCGCGTCCCTTCGTGGTGCCGGTGACCTTGACGGTCTCGCCCACGGTGAAAACGCCGACGTCGATCTTGTCACCCACGTTGTAGCTGGGGATCTCCACCTTCGCGTTCCCCTTCTCATCCAACCGAATGCTCCTGATCGTCCTCGGAGCGGCTGGCAGTCCCGCCTTCTTCGCGTGGCCGAGCTCCGCCCGCGTGGCGCGACGGCCGCGCGGCGTGTGCTCACCCTTCGCGTTCTCACGCGCCGTGCGCTGCACACCGAGTCCGCCGAGCTGCACGGCCTTCAGCGTCGACGTGCTCGTGACGGCCAGCACCGAGTTGGGCGCGGCCTCGATCACGGTGCACGGGATCTGCTGCCCCGCCTCGTTGAACAGCTGGGTCATGCCCAGCTTCTTTCCGATGATACCGATCATGGAAACCTCGAAAAACTGAGTCACTGGCCTTACCGCCAGTTGGACTATGGACTCGCCGGGCGCAGCCTGGGGCGGAGTCCTGCTTGGTAGTGCGAACTGCTGAACTGCGCTCTTCGGTTTTCGGTTTTCAGCCTGCGTCGGTCGGCTTCACATCCCGAGGTCCGCCGAAAACCGACTTACCGTGAACCGGAAACGTCCTTCGTTATTGGACCTTGATCTCCACGTCCACACCCGCCGGCAGATCGAGCTTCGTCAGCGCGTCCACCGTCTGGGCGCGGCTGTCGAGGATGTCGATCACCCGCTTGTGCGTCTTGAGCTCGAACTGCTCGCGCGACTTCTTGTCCACGTGCGGCGAGCGGAGCACCGTCCACCGCTGCGTCTTGGTCGGGAGCGGGATCGGTCCCGACACCTGGGCGCCCGTCTTCTCGGCGGTCCGAACGATGTCGGCCGACGCCTGATCGATCACCGCGTGATCGAAGGCCTTGAGACGGATGCGAATTCTGCCTGCCATGAGAGATACCGAGAGAGAGTCTGTTTGAACTTCTGTCAGGCGGTCTGACGGTCGGGCGGTGTGGCAGTGACTGCCTGACCGCCTGACTGCTTGTTACTTGAGAATCTTCGCCACGACGCCGGCCCCGACCGTGCGCCCGCCCTCGCGGATGGCGAACCGGAGCCCTTCGTCCATCGCGATCGGCGTGATCAGCTCGATCGTCATCTGCACGTTGTCCCCCGGCATCACCATCTCCATCCCCTCCGGCAGCTCCAC
>JBJMNM010000074.1:0-5767 GCA_045804305.1 Gemmatimonadaceae bacterium
ACACAAATACCAAAAAATAAACACATCCCAAAAACGCGATCTCGGTACGGGCCGAGTCTATGGCGGCCAGGTGTTCGCCCAGGCGCTTGTGGCAGCGCGTCGGACGGTGGACGACGAGAGCCGCGAGGCGCATTCCGCGCACGGCTACTTCATACTTCCCGGCGACCTGGCCGCACCCATCGTGTACTTCGTCGACCGGCTGCGCGACGGACGGAGCTTCACGACGCGGCGGGTGACGGCCATCCAGCATGGGCAGGCGATCTTCAACCTCTCGGCGTCGTTCCACGTGCGCGAGGAAGGGCCGGCGCACCAGTCGCCGATGCCCGATGCACCGGATCCCGACACCATCACTCCCGAGCTCGACCTGATCCGCGAGCGGGCCGCTGCGATTCCGGAGCCGCTGCGGTCCGTGCTCACGCAGGACCGGCCGATCGACGTGCGACCAGTGGAGCCGCGCGGCGACGAGGCTCGACTCCCGTTGCGCCGCGCATGGTTCCGCGCAGTCGGCGAATTGCCCGACGACCTGATGATTCATCAAGCCATCCTCGCCTATGCGTCGGATTACGGGCTGCTCGTGACCGCACTGCAGCCGCACGGCATCAAGTACCGCGCACCGGGCCTCCAGCTCGCGTCGCTCGACCACTCGCTCTGGATGCATCGCCCCTTTCGCGCCGACGAGTGGCTGCTCTACACCACCGACAGCCCCGTCACGAACGGCGCACGTGGATTCGTGCGTGGCACGATCCACTCGCGGTCAGGGGAGCTGGTGGCGTCGGTCGCGCAGGAGGGGTTGATCCGGATGACGGCAGGGGGAAAGTCGTAGGCCGACCGGGCCCTGATCCCAGCGCCGCCGCTCAGCGCGCGCTCTGGCTGAGCTCCGGCTGCTTCCACAGGTCGATGGGCTTCGCAATGCCTCTCGGCCGGAACGGCAGCATAACCTTCCGGCCGAGCCCCGCCGACGCATACGCGGCGTACAGCACCTCCTGCACCACCCGCCCGGTCGCGCCGTCGGAGATCGCGGTCTCCTTTCCGCGCACGCATCGCGCGAAGTGTCGCATCTCCTGCGGGAAGCCGTAGTTCCAGTGTTCCTCGAACACCGGCCAGGTCCACCCTTTCGTCGTCGACGCCTTCTCGACCGCGTAGCCGAACCCTGCCTCCGAGTACGTGGGCAGCGCGTTGCCCATCAACATGTCGGCGTACGTCTGTCCCCGGTTGCCGAACACCTCGATGGAGTCGTCCATCCCGCCGAGCCGGTTCCAGCTGTTCTCGACGACCCCCGTAGCACCGCCATCGAATTCGATGATGGTGAGCGCCTCGTCGTCGCCCTGCGTGCGCGCCGCGTGCACCTGCGTCGAGAGCTGCGCGTAGACGCTCTTCACGGCCGGTTTGCCGAGGAACCACCAGCAGAAGGCGATGCCGTGGCAGCCGAGGTCCATCAGCGCGCCACCGCCCGACCGCTCGACGTCCCAGAACCAGTCAGCGTGCGGGCCGGAGTGCTTCTCGCCCTGCTTCACGAGATGGACGCGCCCGAACGCGCCTTCGTCCGCCATCTGCTTCGCCTTCACGTACTTCGGCGCGAAGAACAGCTCCTCGGCGTAGAGGAGGAGCACGCCGCTCCGCGCGCACACGTCGATCATCGCGTCGGCTTCCTCGAGCGTCACGCAGAGCGGCTTCTCGCACACGACGTGCTTGCCGGCGCGCGCGGCGTCGATCGTGATGCGCGCGTGCAGGTCGTTGGGCGCGGTGACCGACACCAGCTCGATCGCCGGATCGCAGAGCATGTCGCGATAGTCGACGTAGAAGTCGGGGATGCCGTGGCGGCGGGCGAACGCCTCCGCGTGGCCCGGCGACGGCGAGGCGACGGCGACGACCTCGGCTTCGTCGGGCATCATCCTGACCGACGTCGCGATGCAGTCGGCCTGGAAGCGCGAGCCGACGATCCCGATCTTCACTTTCGGCATCGCCAATGATGCTCGACCGGCTCCTCTCGCACCAGCCTCATGAGACCGGTGCCCGGTCGGATCCTGGCTCACTCCATGTGACGAAGTTCGACCATGGTGTGGTGCCATACGCGATATTCCGGGATGCACGAATCCAGGCCATCATCCCTCTTCACCGTCTCCCCGGGCTGCCGTTCATGAACACACGTCGCATCGGCTCGCTCAAAGCATCCATCGTCGGCCTCGGCTGCAACAACTTCGGCCAGCGCATCGACGAACCCGCGTCGATCGCGGTCGTGCACGCGGCGCTCGACGCCGGCATCACCTTCTTCGACACCGCCGAGCTGTACGCCGACGGAAAGAGCGAAGAATATCTCGGCAAAGCCCTCGGCAAGCGCCGTGGCCAGGTCCTCATCGCCACCAAGTTCGGCCACAAACGGTGGCATCCCGATCGAGGAGCGCATCCGACGTACATCCGCCGCGCCGTGGAGCTGAGCCTGCGCCGCCTCGGCACCGACGTGATCGACCTGTATCAGTTGCACACTCCCGATCCGGCCGTGCCGATCGCCGACACGCTCGGCGCGCTCGACGAGCTGGTGAAGGCCGGCACGGTGCGCGAGATCGGTTGCTCGCAGTTCTCGGTGGCGCAGCTACGTGACGCCGTGGTCGCGGTGAAGCTCGGCGCGGCGCGATTCGTCAGCGTGCAGAACGAGTACAGCCTGCTGCGCCGCGAGCCGGAGCAGGGAGTGCTTCAGGAGTGCGAGCGCGCCGGCCTGGCCTTCCTGCCCTTCTTCCCGCTCGCCAGCGGTCTCCTCACCGGCAAGTATCGCAAGGGGAAAGGAGTGCCCGAAGGCTCGCGGATCGCCGACTGGTTCGAGGGGAAGATCACACCCGTCGACCTGGACCGGATCGAGGCGCTCATCGCCTTCGCCGAGGCGAGGGGACACACGCTTCTGGAGCTCGCGTTCTCCTGGCTGCTCGCGCACGGTGTAGTCGCGTCGGTCATCGCCGGCGCGACGTCTCCCCAGCAGGTGCACGCCAACGTCGCTGCCGCGAGCTGGTCGCTCACCGAGGCGGAGCTGGCCGAGATCGATCGGCTGGCGCCGGCTCGCGGCGCCGACGCGGCGTAGTCGGCGCGCAGATTCACAATGTCTACTGCCCCACGCTCACGTTGGCCGACGACTGGAAGTGTCCATCGTGCGTGATGGCCGTGATCAGGACCCCCGCGCCAACCGCATGCGCGGTCACGCGGCCGGCCGCGTCGACGGTGGCGATCGACGGGTCGGTCGACTCCCAGGTGACCGCACGGTCGCTGGCGTCGAGTGGTGCCACAGCCGCCACGAGCTGCGTCGTCCCGCCGATCGCGGCGATCTGGACCGACTGCGGGGTGACCTTCACTCCCGTCGCGGCGACGGGAGCGTAGGCCTGAGTCGTGTAGCCATTGCAGCTGCTCACGCCGAGCGCGAGAGCGAACAAAATGGCGGTGCCGACGTGCTTGTATGGAACTTTCATGTTCTGATGATGTGAGGTAGCGCGCGCTGATGCCAGCCCTGAGGCAGCTCCCGTCCGGAGTCATCGCCACCTGTAAAGGCCGAAAACGCCGCCGAAACAGCTCACTATTGGCAGGCTAGCGAAGCCTCACCGCCAGCTTGTCGTCCACCGGCACCACCACCACCGTGAACGGCGTGCCGGCATCGTCCGACACCTGCGGCAGCGCTGATCCAAAGGCATTGCCGCCGACCATCGAGTTCTCGTAGAACGGCGCGAAGAGCATCAGGTGCGGATGCCATTCGTTGATGCCCGGACCAAGATGCTGGTGCGCGGACCACATGTAGGCGACGGTCACCGCCTCGCGGCGCGGCAGCTTCCCGGTGACGTACGCCGCCTGGAGCGCTTCGGCGATCTGGTCGGGCGACTTGCCTTCCATCGCGAAATGCGTCCGCATCTCGTAGTACGGCATCGCGGTGCGGGCGGCCGGTGCGGTGAAGCAGATCGGCGCGTGAATCGTTGGGTCATATACAATGTCGCGGAACTGCGCCGGCGTATAGGTGGGCGCCGAGAACGCGCGCATCACGAGGCAGACGTTGCCGTTGTCGCCTTGCTGCGCGACCTGGTATCCCGACTTCGTCAATACCTTGATCGTCGCCCGATCCGAGATGTTGGCCGGGGCAGCACTCCTGGCCAGCTTGATCTCGGCATCCTGCGCCATCAGATATTCCTCGATCGGCGGGTACTTGCGCGACGTCTGTGCGCCGGCGCTCATCGCGGGGAGGCCCACCGACGCGGCGAGCAGTAATGTCACGATCCTGTTCATCCTGAATTCATCTCCTGTGTGGGGTGGTCGTATGAGCTGGTACGGCTGGTCCGCGATCGGGGATACGTGCTGCTCGGCGTATCCCGGCGGCAACCCCGTGCGTATCAATCGTCATGCATGAAGCCACGGAACTGCTCGACGTCGGCCTCTTCGAGGCACGCTACCTCGCCTTTCTCGAGACGATCACTTCCCTTCGCCCGAGCCTGCACCGCTACTGTGCACGGATGACCGGATCGGTGTCGGACGGTGAGGACATCGTGCAGGAGGCGCTGTTTCACGCGTATCGCAGGCTCGACACGTTCGACGACGAGCGACCGCTGAAGCCCTGGCTGTTCCAGATCGCCCACAACAGGTGCATCGACTTCCTGCGCCGCCGCGGCGTTCGCGAGGACGCGGAAGCGGGGGCCGAAGCCGAGACGTCGGTGTCGGTCACGCCGGAGGTGCCCATCGGGCCGGAGTTCGGCCGTGCGGTAGAACACCTCGTCCTCACGCTCCCCCCAAAGGAGCGCGCGTGCGTGCTGCTCAAGGACGTGCTCGACTACTCGCTCGAGGAGATCGCGGAGCTGGTCGGGAGCACCGTCGGCGGCGTGAAGGCTGCGCTCAATCGCGGCCGCGGCAAGCTGGCGGCGTCACCGGAACCGGTGCCGCATCGGCGGACGGTCGACGCGGAGAATGCGCGCCTGCTCAACCTGTACGTGGAGCGGTTCAATCGTCGCGACTGGAATGGCTTGCGGGAGCTGATCTCGGCGGACGCACGCGTGCTCGTGGCCGACCGGTTCGCCGGCCGGATCGCCGACTCGCCGTACTTCGGCCGCTATCAACGCCTGGCGGTTCCGTGGCGCATGGTCCTTGGCGAAGTGGACGCCAAGCCCGCGGTCATCACGATGTACCAGGTGGCTGGCGCGTGGACGCCGCGCTCGATCGTGCGCCTCCACGTTGCTGATGGCCGCGTCGTGCGCATCGTGGATTACGATCACTGCCCATGGGTCATGACAGCCGCCACCTCACTCCTGATTGCCGAGGCGACATGAAGCGCGTGATGGTACGATACAGGGGTCCTATCAGTTCTTCGGCGCTTCCGACGCACAGCCCTGACGCATCCGCGGGCAGGCCGGATGCACGCCGGCCCGCTCACGAATACACTCCATGCACTCGATGCGTGTCGTCTGGCCTGCCCCGCAATACCTGGACGATTACAAAAAGGCGCTGGAGCGCGGCTGGTCTCCCGACAACCTCCGCCCCGAAGCCGCCCTGGAGGAACTGGACCGCATCGCCAAGAACCCCGACCAGTTCCTGGAAGAGCAGATAGACCGCGACGCCAGAGGGCCCGCGATCACCCTCCCCGACGGCCGCACCGTACCCCGCCTCCCGGGCATCCACAAATGGATGTGGGACGGAGAGTTCTGCGGCTCGATCGGCTTGCGCTGGCAGCCCGGCACCGCCGAGCTTCCACCCTACTGCCTCGGCCACATCGGCTACTCCGTCGTACCGTGGAAGCGCAGACTCGGCTACG
>JBJMNM010000075.1:0-2612 GCA_045804305.1 Gemmatimonadaceae bacterium
CATCCTGGCGTCGACCTGCGCCGAGAAGTCGAAGTTCCTGTAGCGGAAGTGGTTGATCAGGCCGCCCGTCCAGTTGGGCTGGATGTTGCCGATGATCGCCGTCGGCGCCGCCTGCGGCAGGCCGGTCTCGTCGAGGATCAGTCGGCCCTGGTCATCGCGCAGCGCCGGGTGGCCGGTGATGGAGCCGTACGGCTGACCGAGCCGGGCCTCGATGCGGGTCGAGAAGAAGCGCGAGCCGACCAGGTACGACGTCAGGTCTCCGTACAGCGCGTCGACGCGATTCCTGTTGTGCGCGTAGTTCGCCGTGATGTCCCACGAGAAGCTGTTGGAGAGCCGCACCGGCGTGCCGGTGAGCTGGAGCTCCACACCCTTGTTGCTCAGCTGCCCGGCGTTGATGGCCGCGTTGCTGAAGCCCGTGGTGCGGGAGACGTCGATGTTCAGGATCTGGTTCGTCGTCTTCTTCTGGTAGTACGTCGCGTCCACTCCGGCGCGGCCGTTGAAGAAGCTCAGCTCCGTGCCGACTTCCCACGCGTCGGTCTGCTCGGGCTTGAGATCCTTGTTCGCCACGACGTCCTTCACCGAGAAGCGGGGAGCGGAGCCGAAGGGCGAGAAGGTGGAGAAGGTCTGCACCGTGAGGTACGGATCGGCGTCGTTGCCGACGCGCGTCCAGGCGCCGCGGAGCTTGCCGTAGGTGAGCGCACCGCCCAGGTGACCGCCGGGGAGGAGGTCGGTGAACACGAGCGAGCTGGAGACCGATGGATAGAAGAACGAGTTGTTGCCCTTCGGCAGCGTGGAAGACCAGTCGTTCCGGCCCGTCACGTCGACGAAGAACACGTCGTTGTACGCGAACTGCGTGGATCCGTACAGCGAGTTGATCTTCCGGTTCTCGTTGTACTGGTAGGGCGTGTACTGCGTGGCGGCGTTCGCGACGTTGTACACGCCGGGCGCCACGAGCGCATCCGTGCCGATCCAGTTCTGGCTCAGGGAGCGGGCGCGGAGGTTGCCGCCGAGGTTCACCGTGAGACCCAGCTTGGCCAGCGGGTTCGTGACGGAGGTCAGCAGGAAGTCGGTGTTGGACTCGTTGACGAAGAAGTCTTCGTTCGAGAAGCCACCATTCGTGAAGACGCCGTTGGTGAACGGATCGAAGAAGCCACCGACCCAGCCGAAGTCGACGTTGAAGCCGCGGTTGGAGCGATAGAAGTCCGTCCCCGACCGCACCATCGCGGTCAGCCAATCCGTGGGCCTGTACTGGAGCTGTGCCGACCCGATGAACCGGTTGCGATCATCGTGGTTGTTGTTGTTGTTCAGGTTGAAGTACGGATTGTTGTGGTAGTTGTAGTTCCAGTTCACCTGGCAGCAATTGATGTCGTTCGCCTGATTCGCGGCGAGCAGCGTCGGATCGTTGACCAGTTGCTGCAGTTGGTGCGTGTCCACCTGGCGGCCGAACCAGACGAAACCCATCATCGGGTTGAACTCGTCGTAGCCCGTGCCGGGCCGGTTGTTGCCGCGGTTGTGGACGTACTGGACGCTTGCGTTCGCGTTCAGCTTCGTGCCGAGCAGCGCCGACCCATTGGCCGCCGCGTTGATGCGCTGCGTGGAGCTCGTGGGCACGATGCCACTGACGTCCTGCGAGCCGAGCGAGAGGCGGAAGTTCGCCTTGTCGGAGGAGCCGGTCGCGCTCACGTTGTTCGTCACCGTCTTTCCGGTCTGGAAGAAGTCACGCACGTTGTCCGGATGCGCGACCCACGGCGCCGGCTGGCCATTGCTGAACCACTGCACGCGCGGGGTGCCGTCGAGGCGCGGACCCCAGCTCGCGTCCTCACCGTCGCCGGTGCCGCCGCCGGCCCCGTTATTCCATACGAACTGGCCACCGACGCCCTGCCCGTAGGAGTTCTGGTAGTCGGGGAGCTTGTTGAGCTGATCGAAGGTGATGCCGCTGCTGCCCGAGGCGGAGAAATCGGACCGGCCGTTCCGGCCCGAGCGCGTGGTCACCACGATGGCGCCATTCGCGGCGCGCGATCCGTAGAGCGCCGCGGCCGCCGGACCCTTCAGCACTGACACCGACTCGATGTCCTCGGTGTTGAGGTCCGAGATCGCGTTGCCGAAGTCGAACCCGCCGTAGCCGCGCGCCTGGTTGACATTGGTGAAGTTCGAGTTGTCGACCGGAATGCCGTCGACGACCCAGAGCGGCTGGTTGTTCGAGCCGATGGAGTTCTCACCGCGAATGACGATGCGCGAGGAGCCACCGAAGTTGGTGGAGCCCGTCACCTTCACGCCGGCGATCTTGCCGGACAACGCGTTGACGATGTTCGGCGTCTGGGTCTGATTAAGATCCGTGCCCTGGATGCTCTGTGCGGCCACGCCGAGGGACCGCTTCTCGCGCTCCTGGCCGAGCGCCGTCACGATGACGCCTTCGAGCTGCGTCGTCGCCGTGGTGAGGCTGACGTCGTAGTTGAGCGCCGCGCCCGGGCTGAGCGTGATGCTGCGCTGCACCGGGTTGTAGCCGATCCGGCGCGCCACGAGGGTCACACTCTGACCGGTTGCCCTTCCCGCTGGCACCGTGAGTGTGAAGCGTCCCTCGGCGTTGGTGTAGGCGCCAAGACCGAGCGACG
>JBJMNM010000076.1:0-6660 GCA_045804305.1 Gemmatimonadaceae bacterium
CATGCTCGAGCAGCAACTGGCCCTTGGCGGCCGGCATCAGCCGGAGCGACACACCTTTTCCGCGGAGCTGATCGTGCGCGATTCCTCTCTCCGCCCCGTGGGAGCGCTCGGTTGATGCGCCAGCAGATGGATCGGCGTGAGTTTCTTCGCGTGACCGGCGCCGGCGCGGTCGCCGTGGCCGTCGGTGGTGCTGCCTGCTCGCGCAACGCGGAGACCGTGTCCGCGCCGCGTCCGTTCTCCATCGGCAACGTCGGACTCCAGCTCTACACGATACGGACGCTGATGGCGCAGAGCGTCGACGATACGCTCCTCCAGGTCGCCAATGCCGGCTACCGGCTCGTGGAGACCGCGGGAACGTACAACCTCTCGCCGGCGGATTTCCGAGCACAGCTCGGCCGGCATGGGCTGCGGTCGCCCTCGGGCCACTACGCACTCGAGCAGGTGGAGAGCGGCGAGGCGATCAGATCCGCCCTCGCCCTTGGACAGACGTGGGTCGTCGTGCCGTCCATCCCGCAGCCCCTCCGTGCGTCGCGTGAGGCTTATGTCGCGCTCGCGGACCGCTTCAACCGCTTGGGCGAGCGGTGCCGCGCGGCGGGGCTTCGCTTCGCGTACCACAATCACAACTTCGAGTTCGAGACGCTCGGCGCGAGCGCGCCGGTCTACGACACCCTGCTTGCGCGCACGAATCCGGCGATCGTCTGGTTCGAGCTCGACGCCTACTGGGCGTACAAGGCGGGCCACGATCCGGCCGCGTACCTCGAGCGCTTTCCCGGGCGCTTCGCGCTGCTGCACGTCAAGGACGGCACGGCGCCCCCGGAGCGCGCGATGGTGGACGTGGGGAAGGGCGTCATCGACTTCCGCCGCGTGTTCGCGCTCTCGCGGACCGCGGGCCTGCGATACGCGTTCGTCGAGCACGATCAACCGGGTGACGCGCTCGCGAGCATCCGCGCCAGTCACGATCACCTTGCACGCCTGTTGACGGCGGTGTGACCCGCCGTCTCTCACGTCAGACCCTGTCTCCTCTGGAACGCTCACTCATGACACACGCTCACGTACTTCCTTCGTCGCCCCGCTTGTTCGCCGCCGCCACCATCGCCGCGCTCCTTCTCGCAGGCTGCGCCTCGACGCCGTCCTCCGACATGGGCACGGTGCAGAGCGGCACTGCCTCGACGAGCATGAACCAGCTCACCGCCGCCGAGCGGGCCGCGGGCTGGCGCTCGATGTTCGATGGCCAGACGCTCGCCGGATGGCGGGGGCTCGGCTTCCCCGGCGTTCCGACCGCCCACTGGACCGTGGAGAATGGCGCGATCAAGAAGATCGCGAGCGGCAAGGTGCCGGTGCAGGCGGACGGGCAGCCGCGCGAGGGCGGTGATCTCATGAGCGAGGCCACTTATCGCGACTTCGAGCTGTCGTGGGACTGGAAGATGACCCCCGCCGGCAACAGCGGCGTGAAGTACAACGTGTCCGAGGAGCTCTCCACGGCCATGGCGCCGCCGCATGCCGCCAAAGGCTTCGAGTACCAGATGATCGACGACGACCGTCACTCCGACGGCAAGCTGCCGACGCATCGCACGGGCGCGCTGTACGATCTCATCGCGCCGCCGGAGAACAAGCCGATGAAGCCGGTCGGCGAGTGGAATCACTCCGTGATCATCTTCGACGGCAATCACGGCGAGCACTGGCTCAATGGCCAGAAGGTCGTGGAGTACGACCTCGGCTCCGCCTCGCTGAACAAGGCGCTGGCCGCGAGCAAGTACGCGCCGATTCCATGGTTCGCCGAGCGTCGCGCCGGTCACATCGTGCTCCAGGATCATGGCGACGAGGTGTACTTCCGCAACATGAAGGTCCGCGAGCTCCACCGCTGATGCCCACGCGCCGCGACTTCGTGCGCAACACGGTGGCCGCCGCGGCCACCGGCCTCGCCGGTACCGCGGTGCTCGAGTCGTGCGCGAGCGCCGCTGTGCCGGCCGCCAACAGCCTCGCGGCCGGCACGCGCGCGAGCGCGATCAAGCAGTCCGTCTGCAAGTGGTGCTATCCGAGCATGACCGTCGACGCGCTCGCGGCGGCGGCAAAGGGGATGGGGCTCCAGTCGGTGGAGCTGATCGAGCCGGAGCAGTTCGGCGACGTCACGAAGCACGGTCTCATCTGCGCCATGACCAACGCGCCCGGCGACACGAGAACGCGGCTCACGAAGGGCTTCAACCACATCGAGAATCACGCCTGGCTCATTCCGCTCTACACGGAGCACCTCACCAAGGTGGCGCGCGCCGGCTTTCCCAACCTGATCTGCTTCTCGGGGAACCGCGACGGTATCAGCGAGGAGGAGGGACTGGAGAACTGCGCGACGGGCCTGCGGGCTCTCACGCCGATCGCCGAACGGGTCGGCGTGACGCTCTGCATGGAGCTGCTCAACTCCAAGGTGAACCATCCCGACTATCAGTGCGATCACACGCCATGGGGGGTGAAGCTCGTGCAGCGGGTGGACTCGCCGCGGTTCCGGCTCCTCTACGACATCTACCACATGCAGATCATGGAGGGCGACGTCATCCACACGATCCGCGACAACGCCCGCTTCATCGCGCACTATCACACCGCCGGCGTGCCGGGCCGTCACGAGATCGACGACGGGCAGGAGCTGTTCTACCCCGCGATCATGCGTGCCATTCGGGACACGGGCTTTCAGGGCTACGTGGCGCAGGAGTTCATTCCGGTGGGCCCGCCGGTCGCGGCGCTCGCCGACGCCGTGCGCCGCTGCGCGGTCTGACCTTCCCGGTTCGTTCCATCTCCTCACGACGACATGCCAAAGCTGCACGACGACCGCTTCTTCGATTCGGACCCCGCCATTCGGCGCGCGGCGCGCACGCTCTACGAGGAGATTCGCGATCTGCCGCTCGTCTGTCCGCATGGACATGTGGATCCGGCGCTGCTCGCCAACGATGATGCGTTTCCGGAGCCGACCGCGCTGATCATCATCCCGGATCATTACATCTTCCGGATGCTGTATTCGCGCGGCGTGCCACTCGAGTCGCTCGGCGTGCCCCGGCGGGACGGTGGCGCGGTGGAACGGGATCCGCGCCGCATCTGGCAGCTGTTCGCGGACCACTACTATCTCTTTCGCGCCACCCCCACGGGGGCCTGGCTCGATCACGAGCTGGCTGAGGTGTTCGGCATCGCGGAGGATCTGAACGGCGCCACCGCGCAGCACATCTACGACGAGATCGCGGCCAGGCTGCGCACGCCGGAGTTCCGGCCGCGCGCCTTGTTCGACCGGTTCAACATCGAAGTCCTCGTCACCACCGACAAGGCCACGGACTCGCTCGCGCATCACCGCGCGATCCGCGACTCGGGATGGGGCGGCCGCGTGCTCCCCACCTTTCGCCCCGACGCACTCTTCCGCATCGCGACGCCCGCGTGGCGTGACGAGCTGGCGGATCTGGAGCGTGCGTTCGGCGCACCGATCAGGGACTACGGGACGTTCAGCGACGCCCTCCAGACGCGGCGGGCGTACTTCCGCGAGATGGGCGGCACGGCCACCGACCACGCCGTCATACAGCCGTGCACCGAGCGCCTCCCCGACGCGGACGTGAGCGCGCTCTTCCAGCGCGCGATGCGTGGTGACGCCACGGCCGCGGATCAATCGCGCTTCGAAGCGCACATGCTGATGGAGATGGCGCGCCAGTCAACGGAGGACGGCCTGGTGATGCAGCTGCACGCCGGCTCGCTGCGCGATCACAACCATGTGGTGTTCGACCGGTTCGGTCAGGACAAGGGCGGGGACATCCCCGTCGCGACGGAGTGGACGCGCAACCTCCAGCCGTTGCTCAACGCGTACGGCACCGACCCTCGCCTCACGCTCGTTCTCTTCACCCTCGACGAGTCCACCTACGCCCGTGAGCTGGCGCCGCTGGCTGGCCACTACCCCGCGCTGCGGCTCGGCCCCCCGTGGTGGTTCCACGATTCCCTCGAGGGGATGCGGCGCTTTCGCGAGCAGACCACCGAGACGGCCGGGATCTACAATACGGCCGGATTCAATGACGACACCCGCGCCTTCTGCTCCATTCCGGCGCGGCATGATCTGGCGCGTCGCATGGACGCGAACTTTCTTGGCGGCCTCGTGGCGCGGCACATCGTGGATCCTGGAGCGGCCCGCCAGATGGCGCGGGCGCTCGCGTACGAGCTGCCTCGCGAAACGTACAAGCTGGATACGCTGTCCCGCGCGCCATCCGCGCGGGCCGTGAGCCCTCTGCTGGAGAGCGCATGACCGCCATTTCGCCCGCGTCAGGGAAGCTGCCGCCGCCGCCTTCACAGCACGAGCCGACGCTCAGCCGGTATCGCTGGACGATCTGCGCGCTGCTCTTCTTCGCCACGACGATCAACTACATCGATCGCCAGGTCCTCGGCATTCTCGCGCCCACGCTGCAGCGAGAGCTGGGCTGGAGCGAGTCCGACTACGGATCGATCGTCAGCTGGTTCACCATGGCGTACGCGCTCGGCTTCCTCTTCGCCGGGCGGTTGATGGATCGCGTGGGGGTGCGGCTGGGCTTCACGGGCGCCATCATCACCTGGAGCGTGGCGGCAATGGCGCACGCGGCGGCCACGACCGCCGCCGGATTCAGTGCGGCGCGCTTCGCGCTCGGCCTCGGCGAGTCCGCCAACTTTCCGGGGTCCATCAAGACCGTCGCCGAATGGTTCCCCCCACGCGAGCGCGCCTTCGCGACGGGGATCTTCAACGCCGGCACCAACGTCGGCGCGATCGTCACGCCGCTCGTCGTCCCATGGATCACGCTCACGTGGGGCTGGCGCGCCGCCTTCATCACCACCGGCGCGCTCGGCTTCCTCTGGCTCGCGTTCTGGCTCGCCCTCTATCGTCCGCCGGCCGAGGAGCGCGCGCCCGGTACCGCGCCGATGACCGGTGAGTTTCCCATCGCCAACATTCCGTGGATCAAGCTGCTGAGCTACCGGCAGACGTGGGCCGTGGTCGCGGGGAAGGGGCTCACCGATCCGGTGTGGTGGTTCTACCTCTTCTGGCTGCCGAAATTTCTCGACGCCAAGTACGGGATCAAGCTCGCCGGTCTCGCGCTGCCGCTCGTCGTCATCTACCTCATCGCCGACGTCGGATCGGTTGGCGGCGGCTGGCTCTCGGCGCCGCTCATGCGGCGCGGATGGTCGCTCAACCGCGCTCGCAAGACGGCGCTCCTCATTCCCGCCCTGCTCATCGTACCGACGATGCTCGCTCCGCGGGTGGAGGGCCTGTGGGTCGCGGTGCTCATCGTGAGCCTCGCCGCCGCCGCGCACCAGTGGTGGTCGGCGAACGTGTATACGCTCAGCAGCGACATGTTTCCACGGCGGGCTGTGGGATCCGTGGTCGGGATCGGCGGCTTCGCGGGGGCCGCCACCGGCTTCTTCTTCCAGCGCTTCACCGGCAACCTGCTCCAGGCGAACCACAACGACTACCGGCCCGTGTTCATCCTCTGCGGGCTCGCGTACGTCACGGCATGGGCGATCATCCAGCTGCTCGTGCCGCGGCTCGAGCCCATAAACATCGACAGCGCGCGAACCACCTAGCATGCAGATGACCTTCCGGTGGTACGGGGCCAGCGACCCGATTCCACTGCAGCACATCCGGCAGATTCCCGGCGTCGAGGGCGTGGTGAGCGCGCTCTACGACGTACGGGTCGGCGACGCATGGCCGGCGCGCTCGCTCGAGACGCTCGCCGAGTCGATCGATGCAGCCGGGATGCGCTTCGCGGTCGTGGAGAGCATCCCCGTTCACGAGGACATCAAGCTCGGTCGCCCCACGCGCGATCGGCTGATCGACAACTACTGCGCCAGCGTTCGGGCCATGGGCGAGCTCGGAATTCCCGTGCTCTGCTACAACTTCATGCCGATCTTCGACTGGACGCGCACCGATCTCGCGATGCGCCTGGACGATGGATCGACGGCACTGGCGTACGATGACGCCGCGCTCTCGCGCATCGACCTCTCGCACGGCACCGGAGATCTTCCCGGCTGGGCGGCGGCGTACGACGCCAGGGCGCTCGCCGCCCTCCTCGCCGCCTACCGCGAGGTGAATGCGGAACGGCTCTGGGAGAACCTCGCATACTTCCTCGGGCGCGTGGCGCCGGAGGCGGAGCGCGCCGGCGTGCGCATGGCCATCCACCCCGACGATCCACCCTGGTCGATCTTCGGGCTCCCACGGATCATCACGAGCGGCGCAGCCTTCGAGCGCCTCATCGATCTCGTCGACTCCCCGGCCAACGGAGTGACCTTCTGCACGGGTTCGTTGGGCGCCGATCCGGCCAACGACCTGCCGGCCATCGTGCGCACCATCGGCGCGCGGGGCCGCATCCACTTCGCGCACTGCCGCAACGTCGCCATCACGGGCGAGCGCAAGTTCCACGAGGCGCCGCACCCGTCCCGCTTCGGCGATGTGCCGATGCGCGACGTGCTCGCTGCGCTGGTCGCGGTGGGCTTCACCGGACCGATGCGCCCGGATCACGGACGCATGATCTGGGGGGAGCACGGGCGGCCCGGCTACGGCCTGCACGACCGCGCCCTTGGCGCCATGTATCTCCAGGGACTGTGGGAAGGACTCGAGCGCGGCTGATGGATCGCGAGCGGCGTGTCGGTCATCTTGTCCGCCCCCACACGCCGGTCTAG
>JBJMNM010000077.1:0-5043 GCA_045804305.1 Gemmatimonadaceae bacterium
CGCAGCAGCACGATCACCGCCTGCGCCGCGGCGCGCTCGTCGAGGCGGCCGCGCCGGTGAAGTACCGGCACGCTTTCGAGGTGCGCCACCCGAGCTACTTCCACGAGGAGTTCTACGCCATCCTCCGCAAGCACCGCATGGCGTTCGTGATCGCGGACACGGCCGGGAAATTCCCGTACGCCGAAGAGGTGACGGCCGACTTCGTGTACGTTCGCCTGCACGGCTCACGGCAGCTCTACGCCAGCGGCTACACCGACGAGGAGCTCGACGAGTGGACGCGCAGGATCGCGCGTTGGCGCAGCCAGTCGCGCGACGTGTACGTGTACTTCGACAACGATGCCAAGGTGCATGCGCCGTTCGATGCATTGAGACTGGCGGAGCGAGTGGGCATCAGAGGCAAGGAGAAAATCACGAGGAAGCGAACCACAACAGCACGGACAACAGCCTGAATAAACCACAGAGGACAAGAGGGCACAGAGCTATTGCCAAAAGCAAAATCTCTGTGTTCTCTGTGGTTTGTTGATGCCCTTGCCTTCGGTGGTTTTAAACCCCTTGCCTTCTGTCGTCTGTCGAAGCTGCTCTGTGGTTTGTAGCCTGTGCTGCGTGTCTCGTCCTGCTTACGCCGCTTCCGCAACGCCCGCCTCGACCTCCGCCTCGTAGTCCTCCGTCTTTCGCACCGCTCGCATCACCGTGTTCCCCGCCGCGAACGCGCCGAGCAGGATGTAGATGTAGAACGTGTAGAACCGCCACCACACGAGCGCCGCGGCGAAGAGTCCGATCGGGATCTCGCTGCCGAGCGCGGCGCGGAATGCCATCTCCACGGCCCCGCCGCCGCCAGGGGCGGGGACCACGGCCGCGCCGTACAGAAAGCCGAGTGGCCAGAGTGCGAGCGGGGCGAGCGTCGCCGACGGAGCGCTGGTGAGGACGAGCGCGGGGAGCACGGTCAGCCGGATCGCCACGTGCGCGACCGAGGCGAGGAAGGCGGCGATCGCCGGCCGCCGATTCACGCGTTCCACCGAATCGATCGTGGAGCGCAGCTTCCGCAGCGCGCGCTGCACGGTACGCCAGCGGCCTGCGTTCAGGCGGAGGCGGCGTGCCCAGCGCGGCGGCGGGCCATTGGCGTTGCGCCGCGAGAGAAAGAGTGCGAGCGCGCCGATGCCGAGGATGACCGCGGCGTACGTCCCCACGAGGCCGACGAGGGCCATCACGACGGCGCCGGCGTGACGGAACACGATCGACACGACGAGCACGACCGCCGCGAGCGAGAACACCTCGAGGAACAGCTCGGCGTACAGGACCACGAGCACGCTGGCCGACGCGAGCCCCGACTCGGCGAGAATGAGGAAGCGCGCCGGCTCGGCGCCGCTGCGGGCGGGCGTGATGGCCGCGCCGAAGTCACCGCCGAGACACGTGCGGACGGCCGTGCCGAGAGAGATGCGTATTCCCGCGGCGCGTGCGCTCCAGCGAATCTTGAGCGCCCGCGCGAGCACCTCGATCGCCACGGCCAGCATGGCGAGCAGGTGGGCGCGCGGCGGCAACAGGAGCGATGTCCCCTGCTGCGACCAACCCATGATCATGGAGATCGAGACTCCGATCGTCGCCGCGAACGAGATCGCGGTGAGAAGCCAGCGCGTGGGAGTCATGAAATTGGCGAGCTCGGCATCGACCCAAGGTATACGGTGTGTTTCAGGATCGCGTTGGTGCGACGGCGGAATTTTTGCCCCTGTCGAGAGCATGAGCCCAAGGGAGTTCTCAGCCACTCTACGACGCACCTCCGCCGTCCGTCACGGACGTCAGCGCGCGCTGGACCTCGTGCGTGGGCGCGAGACGGTGCCCGCACTCTGGCTCACACCGGGGAGCGACCGTCCCACGCCGGCCGCGCTGCTGCTGCACGGCTTCTCCTCGAGCAAGGAGCGCATGGCGCAGGCGGTGGGCCGAGCGCTGCTCGAGCGCGGAGTGGCGTCGCTCGCGCTGGATCTTCCCTTTCACGGCGCGCGCGAGATGGGCGAGATCCCGAGGAATCCGCTCGCGCTCGTGGGCGCGTGGAAGGCGGCCGTCAGCGAGTCGCGCGGCGCCATATCCTGGCTCGCGTCGCAACCCGAGACCGACGCGAACCGCATCGGCGTGGTGGGCTACTCGCTGGGCGGCTTCCTCGCGCTCATGACCGCGGCCGACGAGGAGCGGCTGCGCGTCGTGGCGCTCGCAGCGGCGGGCGACCTGCCGGACCGCACGCCCTACGCGGCGCTCGTGCGCGGACTGGTCGATCCGCTCCGTGCGGCACGCCGGCTCGACGGACGTCCCCTGCTGCTCGTCAACGGCCGGCGCGACATGACGACGCGCGCCGCGCAAGCGGAGCGGCTGTTCGAGGCGGCATCGGAGCCGAAGACGATGGTGTGGTACGACGGAGCGCACTGGCCGCCCCAGAGCGCGATCGATCAGGCGGCTGGGTGGACGGCCGATCGGCTGTTCGAGATTGGTGGGGCGAGGGCGCAGCAGGCGGGCTAACGGAAGGCATCTCGACCAACACCGCATTGGGCGGTGAGGACGTGCCAAGCAACAACGCAAAGGCGTGCATGACGTTGCAGTCGTCGTAGTCGCCGTTGCGTAGTTGCTGGCCGTTGCCCATCGCCCATTGCGGTGTTGTTCCAGATGCCGGCTACTCCGCCCGAGCGTACACCTCGATCCACGGTGCCAGCGCTCGCTCGCCGCGTACGACCCGCGCCGCCACTCCGACCACTCGTTTGACCACCCGCTCCTCCACCGCCGCCCACCGCCGCGTCCAGCGATCGGCGATCGGCACGAGCACGTCGCCCACCACGCGCTCCACGCGGAAGCCGAGCCGCTCAACCAGCCGCGTCGTCGAGCCGGGGGTGAAGCCGAAGCGATAAGGGAAGGCGAGCAGGTTGTTCTGCGCCAGCCACTCGCGCGCGACGGGCGCGAGCGGCGTGGCGAGCAGTGGTCGCATGGCGGCGTAGCACGCACCGTTCGGCACGCGCAGCGCCAGCATCCCGCCAGGCGCGAGATGCGCCCGGGCCGATCGGATGGCCAGGGCGGGATCGGCGAGCTGATCGAGACAGTTCCAGATTGCCACGACGTCGGCCCGACGATCCGGCTCGAGCGACTCGATGGGCCCGTCGTGCACCTGGAAGCCGAGCGACCGGGTGAACTCGTTCGCGCAGGCGTTGACGTCCACGCCGGCGAACTGCCAGCCGGCGTCGCGGGCCGCGGCGAGGAAGGCGCCCACGTAGCTCCCCACCTCCACCCCGGTTCCTCGGCGGCCGAAGACGGCGGTCAGTCGCTCCGCCTGCGCCGCGTAGGCGGCACGCTGGGTGGCGTGCAGCGCGCGCATGACCTCTGTCGTCGGGCTGGTCTCTTCGTATATCTCGGCCAACTCGTTGGCGCGCTCGACTGGATTCCGGTAGACCTGCCCGCACTCGGTGCAGCGGACCACGCGCAGAGGCGCGTGCTGGGAGAACGCGACCCGGTCCATGAGGTGTACGGCTGGTATGTCGGGACGGAGCCGCCGCGAGTGAAAGGCCCACAGCGCCTCCACCTCCGCGCGCAGCTCGTCGGACGTCGCGATCTCCCGGGCGTCGGCCGAGCCGCAGACGACACAGCGGGCGAGCTCGTACGAGACGCTCACACAGAACCGCCGCGGCAGGGTCGGGATTGGTCGCGCATCTCGCGCTCGTTATGGCAAGACCGGTGCGCGCCTCCCGTGCGTTGCCTGGCCACGCTTGCGGCAGTCCTTTTCGCACACGAATCTCTTCCACCGATGCCAGCTGAGCGCCGCGCCGCTTCACGAGACGACACCGCCTCCCTCCTCGCCGAAGGCATCCGCTTCGAGCGCGGCGGGGTGACGGAGCGCGCGGTGGCCTGCTTCGAGGAGGTCACCATTCGGGCGAGCGCGAGCCCGGCCGCCGCGGCCGAGGCCTGGTGGCGGCTCGCGAACCAGCATCGTCTCCAATCGCATTGGGCCGAAGCGCTCAGCGCGGCGCGCCGGGGCGCGTCGCTGGCGCGCGAGAACGGGCTGGCCGAGCAGGAGGCCGACGCGCTCAACATCGAGGGCGGCATCTGGATGAATCGCGGCGACTACGCGGCGGCCCGTCCGCTGTTCGAGCGCGCCCTGGAGCTCGTGCCCTCGGGCCTCACGCGCGCCAAGGCGCTCCAGAACCTCGGCGGCATCGCCGCCGAAGAGCATGCGTTCGACGACGCCGAGCAACTGTTCCTCTCGTCGCGACAGGAGTACGCCAAGTCGGGCGACGTGCGCGGGGAGGCGGTGACGCTGCTGAACCTGGGCCGGCTGCAGATGGAGCGCGGCGACCTGTCGCTCGCGCGCAAAACGCTCGACGACGCGGTCAGCGAAGCGCGGCGGTCCGGCGATCTGGAGATGCACGCCGCCGCTCTGCTCAACCTGGGCATCGTGATGAGCGAGCTGCGCTGCCTGTCCGACGCCGAGGAGAAGATCACCACCGCGTACGGCCAGTTCACCATCGCCGGCATCCCGATGCAGCGCGTTCGCTGCCTGATGCAGCTCGCGCGCGTGGCGCTGCTGCGGGACGACCCCACCACGGCGCGCGTGTGTCTCATCCATGCGCGGGACGTCGCGGCCGATTCGCAATTGCCGAGAGAGCTGCGGTTGATCATCGATCAGCTGCAGGCGATCGGGGGAAAGTAGCCGGGCGCGGCGTGGGCTTCCGCGTGGTAGCGATAAGCCTTAAGCCCGGAAGCCAGTGCAGGAGACGCCGTAGGCTGTAAGCTGGTAAGCTCTCAGCTTCTCGCTGATCTCTGTACCAAATGGCATCGCGATACTGGGGCTGATACGTAACCAACGGCGGTCAACCCGGGTGTCGCGCCTCGCTGTCATCCCGCAGGAGTGAGCGCAGCGAGCGAATGTCGGGATCTACTGTCCTTGACGACTCACTCAAATGGGTGAGTAGGTTGCCCAGAGGGCACCCACACTCGCTCGCTGCGCTCACTCCTGCGGGATGACAGCGAGGCGCGACACCCGGGTTGACCGCCGTTCGTTACGTATCAGCCCAA
>JBJMNM010000078.1:0-2477 GCA_045804305.1 Gemmatimonadaceae bacterium
ACGCGGAGAATTTTCTCTATCCGCTGCTGCACGGCGCGAACAAGGGTGTCGGCGGCAACGTGTCATACTTCGCCAACGCCCAATACGATTCCCTCGTCTCCACCGCACGCCGCGAGCTCAACGAGGCCAAGCGTGTCGAGCTGTACCGGCAAGCCGATGCGCTGGCCTTCCGCGAGGCGCCGATGGTGTTTCTCTATTTCTACAACGACCTCTACGCCATCCAGCCCTGGATCAGGGGGTTCGTGCCGCCGGTCATCTTCAACGGCCAGCCGTTCGCGTCCGTGCGCATCGACACCAGCCACACGAGAAAGCCGTGACCGCGTTCATCATCCGGCGCCTCCTGCTCTCCATCCCCACGCTGTTCGGCGTGCTGGTCGTCGCGTTCCTCCTGCTCTTCGTCGCGCCGGGCGATCCCGTGCAGGCCATGGTCGGCGAGCGGGCGGACGAGGAGACCATCGCGCGCTTGCGCGAGGAGCTGCGCCTCAACGATCCCCTCTATGTGCAGTTCGGCCACTACGTCGCGGGGATCGCGAAGGGCGACCTGGGACGCTCGTACATCACCAACCGGCCGATTCGCAAGGACATTCTCGAGCGATTCCCCAAGACACTCCAGCTCGCCGGCGCCGCCATGCTGCTGGCGACGATCTGCGGCGTGACGCTGGGTGTGGCGAGCGCGAGGCGTCCCGGTGGCACAATTGACAGGGTGGGGCTCGCCATCGCCTATCTCGGGATCAGCTTCCCGGTGTACTGGGTCGGGCTCCTGCTGATCCTGCTCTTCGCGGTCACGCTGCACTGGCTGCCACCATCGGGCTTCGGCGGGCTGCGCTACCTCGTGCTCCCCGCGATCGCGCTCGGCATGCGGTCCATCGCCTTCCTGGCGCGCATGACGCGCTCCTCCATGCTGGACGCGCTCGGCGCCGACTACGTGCGCACCGCGCGAGCAAAGGGACTGCGCGAGCGGCTCGTCGTGGGCCGGCACGCGCTCCGGAACGCGCTCATTCCGATCATCACCGTGCTGGGCCTCGACTTCGGCGCGTATCTCACGGGCAGCATCCTGACCGAGACGATCTTCTCCTGGCCGGGCCTGGGACGCTACGTCGTGAATGCGATCGCGCGTCGAGACCTGCCGGCCATCCAGGGCTCGGTGCTCTTCCTGAGCGCGGTGTTCGTGCTCGTGAACCTGATCACCGACGTCGCCTACGCGAAGGCGGACCCGCGCGTCACCTACGCGTGACGACACGCTCGCACCTCGACGAATATCAGGACGCCGCGGCCCGCACGATCAATCGCTCGCTCACGGAAGAGCAGCGACTCCTCGACGCGGCGGCGGGGTTGGCGGAGGAAGCGGGCGAGGTGCTGGCGCACGTCCGAAAGCACCTCATGCAGGGGCGCGCGCTCGACCGCGAGGCCCTCACTCGGGAGCTCGGCGATGCCCTCTGGTGCATTGCGATGGTTGCCCGGTCGCTCGATGTGCCGCTGAGCGAGGTGGCGGCCCGGAACGTGGAGAAGCTCCAGACGCGACACCCTGACGGGTTTCGGGCCGGCGACGGTGCGTGACGGCGCCAGATGCTTTGGCCGCCGTTTCGGCGCGTCTTCACGCCGACGGCATCCTCCTGATCCTGGCACCTCAGCCTCGGCTGCGTCCGCTTCACGCGGACTGTGTAGGAAAAAACATTTGAGTATTGACAGATCGGCGCGGGAGTGAAGTATTCCCCGGCTCGGAGCGCGTGCTCGTGAACGCGCGTCCGAGTCTTTTTTTTTGGCTGCGGCGCGGCGACATGCGCGCCGGACGCAGGTGCCTACGCGAATCAGAGCCCTCCGGGCTCACTGACGTCACGCGGACGAGCGAACGACAGCCGCGCCGCTGAGTGCTATTGCCGTCGTAGCTTCCCCTCCCCAATCCTCTCAGAGGTTTTGCGCATGCGTCCAGCCCGACTCGTCCTACCGCTCGTCAGCGCTCTTGCGCTGGCCGGCTGCACGGCCGACACCCCCCAGCCCCTCGCCCCGCGCGGCATCAGCCGTAATCTGCAGACGGCGAGCGCCGGCCGCTTCGCCGTGCTGGCAACCAGCTCCGGGTTCGGGAAGGATTTCGCCGACCGCGTCGCCGCACTGGGCGGCACGATCGAGGACGTGCACAGTGGCGCCGGGTTCGCGGTCGTGAGCGGCCTGTCCAGCGACGCCGCGGCGCAGCTTGCCAGCGCGAGCGGCGTCAGCGAGGTGCAGGCGGACGCGGAGGTGTCACTCGACGCCCCCTTGGCCGTCGCGAACGCGGATGTCTCCAGCGTTGCGGATGCGTCGATTACCAGCGCGGCGAACCCGGCGAAGGCGGGGTACTTCGCGTACCAATGGAACATGCGCGCCATCAAGGCGGACGCGGCCTGGGCGGCTGGAAAGCTCGGTAGCCCTAAAGTCACGGTGGCCATTCTCGATAGCGGCCTCGACTACGACAACCCGGACTTGAAGGCCAATGTAGATCT
>JBJMNM010000079.1:0-5038 GCA_045804305.1 Gemmatimonadaceae bacterium
ATAGTCGGACAGCACACCGTTCCGACGACCATGCCCACGCTCCACTCCGGTAACAACGACATCGAGCGTCGCCAGCGCACGCTTGAGCTTGATCCAGCTCTTTCCGCGACGTCCCGGAGTGTATGACGAGTTCGGTTCCTTGGCGATTATTCCTTCGTTGCCAGACGCACGAGCCTGCTCGAAAGCGGCATCGACATCCATAGCAGAGGAGATCAATGCATAAGGCGCCACAAAAGCGGCATCACCATGCCATGAAAGCGCTTCTAGCAGCGAACGTCGCTCCAGCCACGAGCTCTGAATCACCAGCGTGGCACTGGCGGCGAGAAGGTCGTACGCCACGAATGCCACTGGAACCTGACTCATCATTTCCATTGTCGGCGATTTTCTGCCTAGCCGGCGTTGCAAGGCCGCGAACGGGCGGGCTCGGCGCGGATGATCCGGATCCACCGCGAGCAGCTCTCCGTCCAGCACGAGCCCATGTCCCAACCCGCGAAGAGACGCCACCACGTCGGGGTATCCGGCCGTGATGTCGTCGAGCGTGCGGGAAAAGAGCCGCACCTCGTCGCCGTCTATATGAGCCTGGGCGCGAATGCCGTCGTACTTGTCCTCCACGACGAAGGTACCAGGCATGGCGGCAACGATCTCGTCCGGGGTCGCCATCGGCTGCGCGAGCATGAAGCCCAGCGGATGGAAGAGCGCAAGCGTGGCCTGGTCGAGCGCGTTTCGGCGAGCCAGCACGGCTACCTCGCCAACGTCGCCACGTAAGAGGTTGGCATGCCGAACGGTGGCGAGGGGGCGCCCGAATGCTCGTGCAGCGGCCTCTTCGACCTGCGCCTCCTTCAGCCCAATCCGGAGCTCGCCGCCGAGCAGCTTGGCGAAATACCGCGCTTCATCGGCGCCCAAGGCAGCAAGCGTATCGTGGACGATCTTGCGCCGCCCCAGCGAGCCACGCTCGGCGGCCAGCAGGGCGAACCGGCCCGCCATCCATTCGAGGCTCTGCTGTCCCGAAGCTCGGCCCCCCAGCACGTCCCCCACCATATCCCCCGCGTCGCCGTGCCGAGTGTATGCGGCCGACAGCGTTTCATCGCTTGCGCCGGTGAGGTCGGCGAGCGCGTTCCACAGGATCGATCCACCGACCCTCGTCGTCCGTTGATCGTGCCGAGGAAATACGATCCCCGAGAAAAAATGCGCGGCGATGGGGAGAGCGGAGTCGTCGAGCGTCGGCAGGTACGCCTCCAGCACGGCGAGCTTCACCAGCCGCTTGCTGGTGGCGCGAATGCGGTCGGCCGCTTCCACCCAGCGCGCAAAGCTGTTGCTGGCAAGTATGGGCTCGTCGATCATTGCAGGTCCAGCGTGTGCTGGTCCGGACGGGGCGGCGATACCGGCGCGCCTTCGTCGTCATCGCAGAAGTCCTGCGGATGAGCAGCGAGGTGCTCCGCAGGGAGTTCGAGCGCGCGCAGCCGCTCGGCGAATCGCTCGGGGCCGTGCACAGTGTAGACGCGCCGCGCTCCTGACTCGCGGGCCGTGCGGACCAACTCCTCGTAGTCCGCGTGATCGGAGAGTGGCAGCACGAGGTCGCAGCCCTTGTAGATGTTGTGCGCTCCGGGGTGGTATGCCCACCCGGTCAGGTAGGCGATCTTCGTCTTCCCTATTCCCTGCACCATCGGCGTCTTTCGCGTCGACGGGGTGGTAAGCAGCACGCGCCGCCCGATCTCGCCGCGGCGATAAGGTGTCCATATCCCCGGACCTGGAAAGGGATGACCGAGCTGCACGTGCACTCGACAGATGTTCGCGATGGCGCCGTGCACCACGACGTCGAACCCGTGGCTGGTGAGATGGTAGAGCGCCTCCTGCCCTTTGCCGAGCGGATATGCGAGAACGACCGGGGTCGTACCCTCCACGAACGCGGCGTCGATGAAATCGTACAACTGGCGCAACAGCAGGTCATCGGGCGGAAACAGGTAGCGCGGCTCACCGAAGGTGCACTCCATCACCAGCACGTCGCAGCGCGGGATGCGGCTTGGTGGCGTGAACGGATTGGGACGAAGCTTGTAGTCGCCCGTGTACACGAGCACCCCATCCGCCGACCGGACCTCGAGCATCGCGGCACCCAGGCAGTGACCGGCGGAATGGAGCACCAGCTCGGCGCCACCGATGCGAGTGGGTGTGTCGTAGGGAATGATCGCCGCGGTTCGTGGCCCGCGACGGGCCGCATGCAGCGCGGCCGTTTCGGGCGTGCACACGATGCGGTCAGCCTTCGTGCAGTGATCGGCATGCGCATGCGACACGAACACGGTGCCGGGCGCCCAACGCGCGTCGAGATAGAGCTCGGCGGCGGGTACGTAGAGCCCATACCTGGTGACCGCGAGCAGCGTATCGGTCGAGTCGAGTGGCATCGCCGACAGTGACGACACAATCCGGGCCACCGCGACGAGGCCTACGTTCGCTTGGAAGGGCTGAGGTACTGCGGAATGCGCTCTCCGCGCGCCGAATGCGCGATGAGGGCAACCAGGCGCTTCGCGCGTGTCTCGGGCCGCTTGGCGCTCACCACGTAATACGTCGCAAGCCGGCGGTATCCCGCTGGCTGCGCCTGGAAGAACTCCCATCCCGACCTGTTCTTTCGGAACGCGCGCTCGGCGTCGGCGTCGAAGGCGGCGGCTTCCTTCTCGAACGCGTAGATGCCCGAGCGGGCGGGATCGCGAAGTGCGTACGCGGCCAGCCCGGCCGGCATCATCCGGCCATCGCGGATGAGGGCCTCGACCTTCGCGATGTTCACGTTGCTCCAGATGCTTTTCGGCTTGCGTGGAGTGAAGCGAATGGAGTAGCTGTGCTCATCGAGCGAGCGTCGCACGCCGTCGATCCAGCCGTAGCACAGTGCTTCGTCCACCGACTCCGGCCAGGTGATGCTCGGTCGACCGGAGTCCTTGCGATAGAACCCCACGAGCAGCTCGGAGACGCGCGCGTGATTGGCGTGCAGCCAGGCTCTGAATGCGGCGGGTGTGCGAAAGAAGCGAGGAGGCGTCATCGCGGCGAAGCTAGACCAGCATTCGCGGACCGGCCAGTCGGAACCCGGAATCCAGGAATCATGGCATCGCGGCATCGCCGAACAGGCGGGATCGGCGATTCCCTGATTGCCCCTCGGTCCCTGCCTCGACTACCCTTTGTCGATGTCCTTCATGTGGGCGGACACCCTTCTTTCCGCTGAGCGCGCGCTGCTGCTTCGGCTGCTGGCGTGGGGTGCGCTGAGCGTGCTGACGGGAACGGCGACCCTGGCGTGGCTTCGCCTCCGCGGTCGGTCGTCCGCGTTGCTCGAGCACTTCGCCATTCAGATGACTGCCTGGGGTGCGCTGGAGCTCGCGTTCGTGGCGCTCAGCTGGCGCGCTCTCGCCCCACGCGACCTGTCTGGCGCCACTCGGCTCGACCGGCTTCTCTGGCTGAATGCCGGCCTCGACGTGGGGTACGTGCTCGTGGGCGTGGCGCTGGCGGTGACCGGCTGGAGGCTTGAGCGCCGGCTCGGCGTGGTGGGCGCTGGCATCGGCGTGGTGGTGCAAGGTGCGGCGCTGCTCCTGCTGGATCTGATCCTTGCGAGCCAGATCTCTCGCTGATCACTGCAGATCGACGACGCCCGCGGTATCTTTCAATCCCGTCCCAGCGCTCTCCCGTTTACCGCCGTATCGTGACGTGATGACGACCCGCGGCTATTCCGACCGGATCAACCATGCCTTCGCCTTTGCGGCGAAGCATCACGACCGGCAGGTCCGCAAAGGGACCCGCCTTCCCTATCTGACGCATCCGGCGAACGTGGCCGTGATTCTCACGCGCTACGGACAGGACGAGCAGACGATCGTCTCGGGAATCCTGCACGACGTCATCGAGGACTGCGTGCGTGACGGCTATACGCGGGACATGCTCGAGCAGCGCATCGGCGACAAGTTCGGACCGGACGTGCTGGACACCGTGCTCGCGGTGACGCAGCGGCAGGTGGACGAAGAGGGCATCGAGCTCTCGAGCGAGGAACGGAAGGACGACTATCTCGCGCGTCTGGCGGCGGCGTCGGAGAGTGCGCGCTGGGTCTGTGCGGCCGACAAGATCCACAACGGCAGCACCATCCTCGCCGACCTGAATCGGACGATCGATCCCGACACGGTGTGGTCGCGGTTCCACGTCGGTCGCATCGGCACGGTGCGCTGGTATCGGCGCGTCTACGACCGGCTCCGCGAGCTCGAATTCGACGGAGCGATCATGGAAGAGCTGAAAGAAGTCGCCGACGAGCTGGAAGCGGCATCGGCCGCGACGGCACGGGGCTGATTCAGCCGCCGTGACGCCGCCGTCCCCGGCCTACACCAGCGCAGGCGCGGCGGCGGCCACGGATGGGTACGTGCGCGCCACGTAGTCCTCGAGAATCACGAGGAACTCCTGCACGATGTTGTCGCCCTTCAGCGTGGTGAAGAGCTTTCCGTCCACGTAGACCGGCGCTTTCGGCTCCTCGAACGTCCCGGGCAACGAGATGCCCAGGTTCGCGTGCTTCGACTCACCGGGTCCGTTCACCACGCAGCCCATGACGGCCACGTTCATGGTTTCCACGCCGGGGTGTGTGCGCTTCCACGCCGGCATCTGCTCGCGCAGATAGGTCTGGATGTCCTCCGCCATGTGCTGGAAGAAGCTCGACGTCGTACGGCCGCAGCCGGGGCACGCGGTGACCTGGGGGGCGAAGTTGCGTAGCCCGAGCGACTGGAGAATCTGTTGTGCAACCAGGACTTCCTCGGTTCGGTCGCCGTTGGGTTTGGGGGTGAGCGACACGCGGATCGTGTCGCCGATCCCCTTCGCGAGGAGGATGGAGAGCGCGGCGGCGCTGGCCACCTGCCCCTTCATCCCCATACCGGCTTCGGTGAGGCCGAGATGGAGCGGATAGTCGCAGCGAGCGGCCAGTCGCTCGTAGACCTCCACAAGGTCGGGCACGTGCGAGACCTTCGCGGAGATGAGGATGCGGTCGTGCGAGAGCCCGACCTCTTCGGCCAGCTCGGCGGACCTCAGCGCG
>JBJMNM010000080.1:0-2935 GCA_045804305.1 Gemmatimonadaceae bacterium
CGAGTCTGAGCGGCGAGCGGAGACGCGATCGCCCCCGCGCCGAGGAGGATGACTGGGAGACGCAATTCGTGTTGTCGGTAAAGGGTGTGCAGTGACGAGCTGGCTGCGCGTTAGCGCGCAGCCAGTTCCGCCGTTGGCAGGAAACGCGGCGCACGCCGCACCTTCGTGGCCTGCTCGAACGCATACGCGAGCTTGAGCAGAGTAGGCTCGCTCCACGCGAGCCCCATGAAGGTGATGCCAAGCGGCAGCCCGAAGGTGTAGCCCATGGGCACCGTGATCGCCGGATAGCCGGCGACCGCGCAGGGTGACGTGCTGCTCGGACCGTTCGGGTCGCCATTTACCAGATCGGTCAGCGCCGGCGCGCTCTGCGTCGGGGCCACGAGCGCGTCGAGCCCATGCTTCGCGAACGTTGCGTCCAGTCCTCTCGTGCGCGACAGCAGCCGGCACTTGGCGAGCGCCTTCCGATATGCGGGACTGGTCAGCGGACCCTTCTTCGCCGCGAGCTCGAAGATCTCCTGCCCGAAGTAGGGCATCTCCTCGGCAGCGTGCGCGCGGTTGAAGGCGATGAGGTCGTCGAGCGTGCGCACGCGAGCACCGGCAGGAAGCCCGCGCAGATACGTCTCGAGATCGGCCTTGAACTCGTACAGAAGCACCTCGTACTCCGCGTCGCCGAACTGCCCCAGCGTCGCGATGTCGGCGGGATCGACGAGTACCGCGCCGCGGTCCTTCATTGCGCTCAACGCCGTCTCGAACGCGGCGTCGGTCGCTCGGTTGTACCCGGTGAACTCCTTGCGCGCCACGCCGATGCGGGCGCCCTTCAGGCCGCCTGCGTCGAGGAACCTGGTGTAGTCGGTGTTCGCGGCGACCGTGCTCGAGCGCGTGGCGACGTCGCGGGGATCCACGCCGGCCAGCGCGCCGAGCAGGATCGCCGCATCGGCCACCGTGCGTGCCATCGGGCCGGCCGTGTCCTGCGAATGGGCGATCGGAATGATGCCGCTGCGACTCACCAGTCCCACCGTCGGCTTCATTCCCACGAGCGAGCACGCGGCCGCTGGCGACGTGACGGAGCCATCGGTCTCCGTGCCTACCGCCACCGCGCAGTAACCGGATGCGACCGCGCCGGCCGAGCCGGAGCTCGAGCCCGACGGAGTGCGATCGAGCGCGTACGGGTTCCGTCCCTGCCCGCCGCGGCCCGACCATCCACTGCACGAGTGCGTGGACCGGAAGTTCGCCCACTCGCTGAGATTCGTCTTGCCAAGGATCACGGCTCCCGCTGAGCGGAGACGCTCCACGACGAACGCATCGCGGGCGGCACGCGAGCCCGCCAGCGCGAGCGATCCAGCCGACGTCGACATCCGATCGGCGGTGTCGATGTTGTCCTTCACGAGAATGGGGATGCCGTGCAGCGGACCGCGAACGCGTCCTGCCTTGCGCTCGGCGTCCAGCATGTCGGCGATCGGGAGCGCCTCGGGGTTCGCCTCCAGCATGTGCCGCAGCACAGGCCCCTGCCTGTCGAGGGCGTCGATGCGCGCGATGTACTGCGCGACCAATGATCGTGCCGAGTACTGCCCACTCTGCATGCCCGCCTGCAGCTCGGCGATGGTTTTCTCCTCGAGCTCGAACGCGGGAACCGCTGGCACCGAAAGGGGCCGTCCCCTGGCGGACTCGGCATTCGAGTGTATGCTCGGTATTCCGGCGACGACCGCGGCGGTCGTGGCCGTGCCGAGAAATTCACGGCGCGAGAGAGGCGAATCGCGGAACACGGGATCAGTCATGGTGGTATCGAGGCGAGTGCTCGCGAGCGCGGAGTATGTGTCGACGTACCGCGCTCGGCAATGCGACGACATGTCGCCGAGACTTCGAGTGATGCCAGCGGTTCCCAATCTTGGGAACTGACCGCCGAGATCGGAATGCATTTTGCCACTTCGACGTGCTGCTCACCTCGTCGAAGTTGATGGAGGGACCGTGGGACTGCTGATTTTCAAGGATGCACGGGGACATAGCTGGCGGGTGTGGAAGGTCGATACGCCAGCGGCGCGAGCGCATCTGATGGACTCGAGCTACCGGAACGGATGGCTCGTATTCGAGCGTGAAGACGGGAGCGAGCGCCGACGGCTGGCGCAGGTGCCGGAAGATTGGGCCCACCTGACGGGAGATCACCTCTACCGCCTGTGCCAGGTTGCGACCCCAGCCCCGCAGCCGCGTCCGGATCCGCACGCCACGACGGTTCGGATGCCGATCGTCCCGCGCCCCGACGACTTCCGCCACGACCGATAGCGACGAAAAAAAGGGCTCATGGCCCTTGACGCGCGGTGCCCAATAAGCAACCTTTCATCCGGATACACGGATGATACAGGCCCGCCCGATCTTCGATCGCCTTTCGGCGCTCGCCGACCCCACCAGGAGTCGGCTGCTTCTGCTACTCGACCGTCACGAGCTGACCGTGGGGGAGCTGTGCGGCGCGCTTCAGCTCCCGCAGAGCACGGTGAGCCGGCACCTCAAGACGCTCGCCGACGAGGGGTGGGTCACCGCCCGCGCTGAGGGAACGAGCCGGCGCTACGCCATGTCGGGCACCGCGCTCGATCCGGGCGCCCGGCGCCTGTGGCATCTCGTGCGGGAGCAGGTCAGTGCGACGCCGTCGGCCAAGCACGATCTCACGCGTGCCGAGCGGATACTGCTCGAGCGGCGGAGCACGTCGCAGGCGTTCTTCACGAGCCGCGCCGGCCAGTGGGACAAGGTTCGCGCGGAGCTCTATGGCAGTCGCGCCGATCTGGACCCATTGATCGCTCTCGCGGACCCCAACTGGACGGTCGCCGACCTGGGCTGCGGGACCGGACAGACGGCCGAAGCGCTCGCTCCCTACGTGAAGCAGGTGGTGGCGGTCGACGAGTCGAGCGCGATGCTGTCCGCGGCGCGGCGCCGACTGGCCGCGCAC
>JBJMNM010000081.1:0-8384 GCA_045804305.1 Gemmatimonadaceae bacterium
CACGGGAGTTCGGCGTCGCAATTCCCGCCGGCGTCGGTCCAAACACCGTGCTCTCGGTTTATCCGACGCAGCTCTACGAGGTTGGGTTCGGCCTCGTGATGTTCGCCATACTATGGCGCCTGCGCGACCACAAGCACGCCGAAGGTTGGTTGTTCGGCGTGTACTGCGTGTTGGCGGGACTCGAGCGGTTCGTCATCGAGTTCTTCCGCGCAAAGGACGATCGGCTCGTGAGCGGATTCACCTACGCGCAGCTCATCGCGCTCGGGGTCGTGGCGGTCGGCGTCGCGTTGATGATGCTCCGTCGCCGGGTCAGAGCCGGCGAGGCCGGGATCTACGCGCCGACGCTCAGCTCTGCGCCTCCGAGCGCTCCATCGCCTCTTCCAACGCCGTAAGCCGCCTCCGCAGCTCGTCGTTCTCCGCGCGCAGGTGCTCCACCTCGGCGTTCACCGCCTGCTGCGGCTCCGACGTCGGCATCACGGTGGGCAACGTCACGGAGCGTTTGGGCCAGAAGGTCTTGAGCACGGCGAAGGCGAACAGGAGAAGGAGCGTGAGCTGGGCGAGCACGCCCTGCCAGGTGGGATAGAGACCGAGCCACTCCACGTGCGGGAATCCGCGGATGGCGCTGAGCGGCACCAGGTTGCCTTCCTGCAGCTCCTTGATCCCCTTGCCCGTGAAGACGAACGCCATGTAGTACAGCAGCACGCTCGTCACGGAGAAGAACGGGCGCAGCGGGATCTTCACGCCGAAGCGGTAGAAGAGAGTGAAGATCACGCCGAGCGCGATGAAGCCGACTACGATGCCCATCGTGAGCGGCACCGCGACGTTCGGTCCCTCGTTGAACAGCGCCTGATAGAACAGCGCCGTCTCGGCGCCCTCGCGATACACGGCGAGGAATGCGACGAACACGAGTGCGCGGCCGCCGCCATGCTCGAGCGCGGCGGTGACCTTCTCCTTGATGAACTGCTGCCACTTGGCCGCCTCCACCTTGGAGATGAGCCAGTAGCTCACCGAGAAGAGCACGACGACGGCGAGCAGCAGCGAGACACCCTCGATGAACTCCTTGCTCGCCGGTACCGCCGCGAGCACGGTTCTGAGGACCACGGCGGTGATCGCGCTCGCCGCCACGCCCATCACCACGCCCGTCCAGATGCTCCTGAGCCGGTCGCGGTTTCCCGTCTTGATCAGGAACGCCACGATCGCGCCGATGACGAGGATCGCCTCGAACCCCTCCCGGAGGATGATGAGGAAGGATTGCCAGAACGCCTCGGCGCCGCTGCCGGCGGGAGCGCTGAGCGCGACGACCTCGGGGAGCGACGTCTCGATCGCGTCGCGCACCTTCTCGGCGGCGCGTACGTCGTTGGAGCGGACCGCCGCCTTGAACTCGGCGAACTGGCGCTCCATCGACGTCACGAGCCCGGGATTCTTCGCCCGCGCCACCCGCTCGAGCGGCTCGAACGCGATGTAGGCGTCGAAGGCTTTGTCGCCCGCGTCGCCGGGCCGCCCGCTCTTCGCCGCGCTCAACGACTGCTCCAGCTGCGCCATCACGTTGCGCGCCGCCGCCTGCACGCTCAGGCTGTCGCTCCCCTGCGCGAGCGCGCCATTGCGGTCCTTCGCCGGGAGCGCCCGCGTGTACGCGACGACCGCTGCCGCCTGCGCATCGGTCAGGTCGCTCGACGGCGGCATCGCGCTGCCCGCGATGCCCTGCTTCACGATGGCGGCGATCTCCTCGTCGCTGTGCTCGACCTGCCATGCCATCGTGCCGATCTCGGGCGGCAGCTTGGTGAGCGAGCGCGCCAGCGCGCCGTCGCCGGCACCAGCCACGCCGTGACATGAGGCGCACCGCTGGGTGTACAGCCCCTCGCCCTCGAGTAGCTGGGACCTCGTGGTGCGGAGCGAGTTCACGTAGGCGACCACGTTCCATCGCTGCTCGGCCGTGAGCGAGCCGGCGTAGCCGGCCATCGGCGTGCCGGCGATGCCGACCGACAGGATCCGGTACATCAGGGCCGGCGTGACCCCGCGCATCTGCGCCGGGCTGCCGATGGCGGCGGGCTTGGGATTGAGTGCGGCGCCCGCGGGACCATCTCCAAGCCCGCCGGCACCATGGCAGCTCGCGCAGGAGGCGGTGTAGATCGCCCGGCCTTCCGCGAGGTCGGCCGGGCGTCGGGGGAGCTCCAGCTTGGCCTCGCTCCCGAGAAGCACGGCGAAGCGGGCTTCCAGGGAGTCCAGCGCCGCGGGCGGCCGCTTTGCCGCCACAGCCGCGGCAATGGAGTCGAGCAGAAGGCGGGCGGACGCCGCCTGCTGTCCCGACAACCGTTCGGCAGCGCGGCGAGCGTCGGTCAGGAAGTCGTTGGCCTCCTGGAACTCCTGGGCGCTGATCAGCCGACCATTCTGGTCGACCGCCTTGGCGTACTCCTCCACCGCAACGCTGACGATGTTGGCGACGCGGCGGGCCGGATGTTCCTGCGCCGAAGCGCCGAAGACGGGCGCGAGGAGGGCGGCGGCGAGGCGAAGAACTCGATTGCGAGGAAGTCCCGATCTCATAGCCGAGAGAAGTTATCGGGATTCTCGGGGGGAAGCTAGGGACTGCGCTCGGCGATCACGAACGCCGCGGCGGTCGTCGCGGTGTGGGTGAGCGAGAGATGGACTCGCGTGATGCCCATCTCGCTCGCGCGCTCGGCGGCACGCCCGTGCAGCAGCAGTACGGGCGTCTGATGATGCCGCGACACCACCTCGAGCTCGCGCCAGCCGATCGCCCGCGCGAGGTCGTTCCCGGACAGGGCCTTGAAGCCCGCTTCCTTCGCGGCGGCGCGCGCCGCGAGCTGCCGGGCCGGCTCCGGATGCGAGGCGGCGTAGTCGCGCTCTCCCGCCGTGAACAGTCGCTCGAGCACGCGGTCCCCTTTCCGATCGAGCAGATGCTTCATCCGCTCGATCTCCACGAGATCGATCCCGATGCCGACGATCACGTCTCTTTGCCGTGGCGCCCGAACCACCGGCGCGTGGGCGCCGGCGCCATGGGCTCGGCGAGCAGGTGGGCGATCGCGCGACAGGCGTCATCGGCGGAGGTGAACACCCGGCGGAGCTGAGCGACCCACGCCTCCCACTCGGACGATTTCAGGTCGGCGCCCCGCGCCTTGATGGCGGCGGCATCGAGCGCGCGGAGCTCGCCGCGCAATGGCTCGAGCAGCTCGCGTGCTCGCGCCCCACGAGCTCGCGCACGGGCCGGATCGCTCTCCCCTGCCTCGGCGGCGTCGGCCACGCGCGCCTCGATGCGCACGCCGAGGGCCTCGCCGCGCAGCGCCGAAAGCGCGACCTCCGTGTCGCCGGTCGCTGCACGGGCGCGCGCGTCGAGCAGCGGCGCGAACACGGCGGAGTGCGCGGCTTCCCCCGCGGCGTCGCGTGGCGCACCGAAGGTCCGCAGCGATCGTGCGAGCTCGGGAAGGAGGAGCGGCTCAGGCATTGGCTGCGTCGTAGTGCACGTCGCCACGCAGCTCGGCGTCGCTGAGCGCCGCCGGCACTCCGCTGCGGGCCTCATAGCGGCGCACGAAGTCGGTCAGCCGCTCCGACGTGAACCCTTCGCGCGGCAGGCCGAGCACGGCGATGGCGTGCTCGATCTGGTCCGCCGTCCCCTCCACCTCCACGAGATCGTCCATGCGCGGATATCGCTCGAACCGCACCATCGCGCCGCCGAGATCGTATTGCACGATCGTGCGGTCGATCGCCATGGTCACCCTGTAGTCGAGGCGCTCGAGGAGTCTCGCCAGCGCGTCAGGATCTCCGACGTGCACGTCGAGCTCCTCGCGCATCTTGTAGCCGTCCTCGCGCCGCGTCGGTCCCTTCCAATCCAGCTCGGCGCGCTTCTCGCTCGGCGTGCGATAGGTGCGAAGGCGCAGCACCTCGTCGCGAGCCGACAGCGCGCGGTCGGGAGTGTCGTAGCGCCGATCCTCGAGCCGGCCGGTGAACACGAGCGTCGCGCCGGCGCGCTCGACCGCCGCGCGCCGGCGGGCTTCGTCGTCCACCACGCTCTTGAGCTCGACTTCCAGCAAGGCTCTACACCTCCAAGATCGCGCGCATCACGGCGCGTGTGTCGGACAGATCGCTGAACACCGCGGCCGCATTGCACGCTCGCAGGGCATCGGTCGAGTAGCGGCCCGTGGCCACGCCGATCGCGCGAGCGCCGATCCCGCGGCCGCACCCCATGTCGGCGGGCGTGTCGCCGATGACGACGACGTCTTGCCCGAACACCGGCGCACCCAGTAGCTGCTCCGCGCGGGCGCGGGCGATGGCGGGGAGCTCGGGCCGGTCGGCATGATCGGAGCCGAACGCGCCGACCTTGAATCGCTCCGGCGCGATGCGGACGGCGGTGAGCTTCGCCATCGCTCCGTCGCGCACGTTACCGGTGAGAAGCCCCAGCAGCACGTCGTCGCGCCCCTCGAGCTCGTCGAGCAGCGGGCGGATGCCGGGATACACCTTGTCCGAATGATCGTCGGCGCCGAGCTCCATGCGCAGGAGCTCCACGTAGCGCTCGATGACGTGCGGCAGCCGCTCCGCCAACTGGTGCACCGGCAGACCTCCCAGCTCGAGCAGCTCGCGCACGATCTGCGGGTCCGTCTTCCCATCGAACTCGTGGCCCTCGGGCACCGCGTGCCCGAACACGTCTTCCAGCGCCCGATGCACGGCCCGGCGTCCGGCGCCGGCGGTCCAGAGGATCGTGCCGTCGATGTCGAACAGGACGACTCTCATTCGCACGGCGGCTCGGTATGGCGCGTGGGCAGTCGCGTGAGCACGAGGCCCGCCATGATGAAGGCCGCGCCGGCGAGCTGCAGCCAGTGCGGCGCCTCGTGCAGCGTGGCCCACGCCACGCTCAGCGCAATGATCGGCTGGAGGTTGGCGTACATCGCCGATCGCGTTGGGCCCAGCATCTTCACGCCGCGATACCAGAACAGATAGGCCAGACTGAGCGCGAGCAGCCCGCTGTAGGCGACGGCGATCCATCCACCCGTGCTGATCGTCGACCACGGGGTGCGCGCGAGCGTGGGCAGCGAGACCAGCACGAGTGGGATCGACCCGCCGAGCATGGTGGTCGCGTGCAGCGGCAACCCCTGAATGCGCTCCGTGTAGGGCTTGACCATCACGGAGTACACGGACCAGCACAGGCACGACGCGAGAATCAGGGCATCGCCCACGAGCGTGGCGTGGCCGCCCGAATCGCCGGGGGCGTTCCCGAACACCACGAGCGCCATCCCGATCAGCGAGAGCGCGATCCCCGTCACGCCGCGCGCGCCGGTGCGCTCGGTGCCGCGCAGCCAGCCGAGGATCGCCATGAACGCGGGCGCGGCCGAGATCAGAAGGGCGGCGTCGCCCGCGCGCGTGCGGGAGATGCCCTCGATGAAGAAGATCTGATAGAGTCCATTGCCGAGCGCGCCGAGCGCGAGGAGCGCGAACAGGTCGCGACCACGAGGGAGCGAGTAGCCCTGGACCGTGACGATGCCGAAGAGCACGACCACCGCGAGCAGCACGCGTGTGCTGTTGAATGCCAGCGGCGGCAGCTCGCCCGTGGCGTACTTCACGACGGCGTAATTGACCCCCCAGATCACGGCCATGCACAGCAGCAGCAGATCGGTGAGGGTGAGCCCCGGAAGCCGGTTCCGCTCGGCCGCGTGCTCGCGCGTCACATGGAGGGTGGATGCCATGCCGTAAGGTAGGCGGGCGGCGACCTGTCGCAAACCGCGTCTCCGACGGCTAGTTTCGCTGTATGCACGTGACCTTTGCCCTCTTCGCCGACGCGGCGAACCTCTCGCAGGAAGGGAAGCTCAACATCATGGGCGTGTTCGACGCGCTCCAGGTGGGCACCCTTCCCGCGCTGCATCCGCGCGCCACGCTCGTGGTGCACCTCAAGGGCTCGTCGGCCGACGCGGGCACCCATCGCGTGTCGCTGCAGTGGCTCAGCCCGAGCGGCTCGGAGCTGTGGAGCAGCGAGGGCGAGCTCGGCGTGACCGCTCCGCCGCAGGGCGTGGTGGACATGGACTTTCCACTCATCGCGCAGCTCGACCTGCCGCTCGACCTCGCCGGCGGATATCTGATGCGCGTCGGGCTCGACGGGACGACACATGCCGAGGTGCCGCTCCAGGTGCGACCCGCGGCCAACGCACCGGCGGCGCCCACACCGGCGTGGATGAGCTGACGCCGCCACGACGTACCCGCGTACTTCAGTGAAGCCGCCTGCTCACGTCAGCATAGAGCCTCACGCCAGCCCTGATGACATTGCGGTGGTTCAGGCGGGGCTCCGCGCATTCAACGTCGCGCGCATCGGTGATCCACGCGAGGAGCCGGTCCACATCTTCGTGCGCGACGTGCATGGAGCGATCGTGGGAGGCCTGCTCGGTCACATCCGCTGGCGCTGGCTCTATGTCGCGAAGTTGTGGGTCGACGACGCGCACCGCGGCGCCGGGTCTGGATCGGCGCTGATGAAGGCGGCGGAGGAACATGGCCGGGCGCGCGGCTGCATCGGTGTGTATCTCGATACCTTCGAGTATCAGGCGCGACCATTCTACGAGAAGCTCGGCTACTCTCTGTTCGGCACGCTCGAAGGTTATCCGCCCGGCTATCGTCAGTTCCATCTCGCAAAGATCCTATGACGATCCCGGAAGTCTATCCGGACCTCGCGCGGCTGCTGTCGGAGTACTTCTCGCGTGAGCTGGCTCGCGAGGGCGCCCTCTATCAGGATGCCGTGCTCGCCTTCGTGCTGACCGAGTCGCACGAGACCCTCCTCCGCACCAAGAGCGACGCACGCACGATTCTCGAGAATGAGTCGGAGTTGCGTGCGCTCGAGTCGTTCCTCGCCGAGAAGGGGTTCGACTTCGCCCAGCTGGGGCCCGGTGTGACGGCGCAGGACTGGCTGTCCGACGTCATCACCCTCATCTCCACGTCGCTCTGAGGAGACTGGCCGCGGGCTAGTCGGCCAGCAGCGCGGGCGTGAGCACGCGCCGCGCCTTCACGAAGCGATCGCGCAGCTTGGCCACGTAGGGATCACGCTCGTCGTCGAGCCGTTCCACTGCATAGCCGCCGCGGCCGAGCGCCAGGTGCACGATGCGCCGGCGTCCCAGCGCGATCGCCACGTGGGTGATGTGGCCATCCACGCGATCCGAGAAGAAGAGCAGATCGCCGGCGCGCGAGCTCATCATGTCCTTGTCGGCCGCCGCCCCCTGCTCGGCCTGCTGCCAGGCGTCGCGACGAAGCTGGATGCCGTGCAGCGCGTAGGTCGTCTGCACGAGCCCCGAGCAGTCCGCACCCCACGGCGTCACGCCGCCCCAGAGGTAGCTCGTTCCCTCGAAGAAGAGCTGCGCGGTGCGGGTGATCGCGCCCGCATCCGTGGGAAAGCGCGCGGCCTGCTCGGCGACGTCGATCACCTCACCCGTCTTTACGCGCTCATCCGGCGCGAGCAAGGCGCCGAGCGGCATGGCGCGCCGTCCGCCCGAGCCGTCGGTGGTGATGCAGCCGAGCGACATCCGGCGGAGGCGGAGGCTCTGACGCGCACCCGCGTCGGGCGCGGGCGACAGATAGCCCCGGTGAAGCCATCCCTCGTACTCGTCCGGGCCGCGGACGCGATACCAGTCGTCCCGCTTTTCGAGAAGATCGATGCAGCAGCCGGCCACGAGCTGCGAGATCTGCGCGCTCGCGACGCGCGGCTCGGCGAAGACCTGCGCCAGCGGCGTGCGCACGATGGCGCAGTGTTCGTTCTTGTCCTTCATCATCCTGATAAAATGTCACCGGGTGCGCGCGTGCGCACACCTCGCTCGATTGCCATTTCCAGCGCGCGCACGGCCAGCACTTCCACCGCCGCCGGCAGCGCGGACACACCAGCCTCCATCGGCGCGGTCGCGAAGATCACGTCGCCGTCGACGGTGGTGCCGGCGGGCGTGATGCGACGGAAGAGCGCCGCGCCGGCGGCGCGGGCCAGCCCCGTGAGCTGCAGCGGCGTCATCGCCGCGTTCGTGCTCACGACACACAGCGTGGTGTTGTGCGCGGTCTGCGCGAAGGTGCCGGCACCCGCGGCATTGCGTGCGAGGAAGCGCTCGCTGTCGATCCACACACCGTCGGCGCCGCGCGCACCCGCGACGATGCGCCCGTGCGCGTCGCGCACGTCGCCGAGTGCGTTCACCACGGCGAGGGCGCGCACCACGATCGGGCCTTCGTCGGCCGCGCCGCAGCCGATGCCGCCCTTCATGCAGGCCTCCGGCCCCGCGACCTTGCCGACCGTGGCGCCCGTGCCCGCCCCTACAGCGCCCTCCGTGACGTCTGCCGTCGCTCGCTCGCATGCGTCGTACGCCATGGCGGGCGTGGGTCGGGCATCGAAGCGGCCGAGGGGCGCGAGATCGAACACCACG